>JAFOCB010000040.1 GCA_017381515.1 Clostridia bacterium
AATCGGCTTTAAATCCTCCACAAACTCATCTCCTTATTTAATGTATCAGCATTATATCATACCGCAATAATTTTTGCAACCCCCATCGTTTTTGCAACTCTCTCGACAGTAGATATATAAAATTTTTTCTCTACCGACCGAAATTCCAACGCAGAGTCGCGCGAAAAAAACCGCATGAATTACGCATTTTTGCAAATTCTACCGACGAGAGAGTCGAAAAAAATTGCTCTACCGTATAAAAACCAAGCATAGAGCCAAAAAAACTTTGTGTAGGGTGACTTTACTTTTATAATGGTTTAATATTATTATACGGGTTATACAGGGATTTGCCACACAATCCTTTTGTCAATCGGCATGGGAACAAATCGCGGCTCGCAAATGACTAAAAACGTTTAAACACTAACATACTTTTCCGAAAGGATGCTTTATCTATTATGAGTAAATTTAAGATTATCACCGATTCCTCCTGCGACCTGACCGCAGAACTTGCCGAACAGCTTGAAATCGACGTGCTTTGTCTTTCGGTGCTTGCCGAGGATAAGGTGTACAAAAACTATCTAGACGGACGCGAAATCAGCCCGACCGACTATTACAAGATGCTTCGTGATGGGCTGATGGCAAAAACGGCGGCAGCAAATATTGAGGATTTTACCGACATTTTTACAAAATGGCTCGACGAGGGCTATGACGTAATTTATCTCGGATTCTCGTCGGCGCTCAGCGGTACCTTTAACACGGGCAAAATCGTTGCCGACGAAATGAGAGAAAAATATCCCGACAGAAAGATTTACTGCGTGGATACCCTTTCCGCTTCACTCGGTCAGGGAATGATGGTGTATTACGCCGCAAATATGCAGAAAAGCGGGGCTTCGATTGACGAGGTGCGCGACTGGGTAGAGGAAAATAAAATCAGCCAGGCACATCTTTTCACCGTAAACGACCTGCACCATTTGCACAGAGGCGGTCGTGTTTCTAAAACAACCGCAATTATCGGCAGCGCACTCGGTGTAAAGCCGCTGATGCACTGCGATAACGAAGGAAAACTGGTCAAAACAGGGGTTGTCCGCGGACGTCAGGCATCCCTCGACGCTCTGGTCAAGAAAATGAAGGAAACCATCATCAATGCCGAAGGTCAGACAGTATTTATCAGCCACGGTGACTGCATTGACGACGCCGAATACGTAAAAAGCGAGATTTTAAAGGCATTGCCGGTAAAAGAGGTTGTAATCAACTTTGTCGGTCCGGTAATCGGTACCCACTCAGGGCCGGGAACAATGGCACTCTTTTTCTTTGCAAGTGTGAGATAAATAACGCGGGGTTGCTTTATTAGGCAACTCCTCTTTTTTATATACAAAGCACCTTGATTTTTTGATACGGCTGTGATAAAATTGTGCTGTTAGTAAATAATGTATATTATTAAGAGGGAGTAGCTTGCGGCAAAATGATTTTTTGCTGCGACAAATCGGCGTCAATACGGCTAAAAACCCGCCTTTGTATTAAAAAGCAAGACTCTTATTACTCGACTTTGCTTTCTTTATAAACGCAAAAGGTGGGTAATAAGCGTCTTTTTTATATTTTAAACGCATAAAAAAGGAGAAACGATATGGAAATTCTGTACGAAAATCTGCTTCATATCTCATGGCAACAAATTGTCATGTGGATAATCGGCGGAGTTCTCATCTACCTCGCAATCAAAAAAGAAATGGAACCCACCCTTTTGCTCCCGATTGGCTTTGGCGCAATTCTGGTCAACCTGCCGCTTTCGGGCGCAATCACCAGATATTTTGAAGGTGAGAAAGCCATCAGCCAGATGACTTATAATAAATTACTCGAAGAAGGGGCTACCAACATCAGCGTCGAAGAAGGAGCTCTGACAACCCTGTTTGAAGCAGGAATTTCGAATGAATTATTCCCGCTCATTCTGTTTATCGGTATTGGTGCGATGATCGACTTCGGCCCCCTGCTTTCCAATCCGAAGCTCATGATTTTCGGTGCCGCTGCCCAGTTTGGTATCTTCTTTACCCTCTGTGCCGCATCAATGTTCTTTGGTATTGATGATGCTGCCTCGATAGCTATTATCGGTGCCGCCGACGGACCAACCTCCATCGTCGTCGCAAACAAACTCGGTTCAAACTATCTCGGCGCAATCATGGTTGCGGCGTATTCATATATGGCTCTCGTACCGATTATCCAGCCGCCTGTAATTAAGCTGCTCACAACCAAAAAAGAGCGTCTGATTCGTATGCCTTACGAGCAAAAAGAGGTTAAAAAGAGCACACGTATCCTTTTCCCCATCGTGATTACCGTTTTAGCAGGACTGGTTGCTCCGGCATCGGTTTCGCTGGTTGGCTTCCTCATGTTTGGTAATCTCATTCGCGAATGTGGTGTACTCAATTCCCTTTCGGAAACCGCGCAAAAGGTACTTGCAAACCTTATCACAATATTCCTCGGTATCACCATCGCATCCCAGATGCAGGCAGAAAACTTCCTTGCACTGGACACCCTGCTCATACTCGGACTCGGTCTTGTTGCATTTATTTTCGATACCGCAGGCGGTGTAATATTTGCAAAGATTCTCAACCTTTTCCTCAAAAAGAAGATAAACCCGATGATTGGCGCGGCAGGTATCTCCGCGTTCCCCATGTCAGGACGAATCGTTCACAAAATGGGACTCGAAGAGGACCCGCAGAACTTCCTGCTTATGCATTCAATAGGCGTAAACGTTTCGGGTCAGATTGCCTCGGTTATCGCAGGTGGTTTGATACTCAACTTCTTTATGTAAGGGAGGAAAAAGCGTATGAATTTCAATCCAATGGCTTTTATTGATAATCTCAAATATATGGGTATAGGAATGCTCAGCATACTTATCGTTATGGGCGTTCTCATACTTATCACCGTGCTGCTTAACTGGTTCGGCAAAAAGAGTAAAAAGGACTAATATTTTTAACCATATCAAAAAGGAGATAGTGGTAAAAATGATTAGAGTTACAATCTGGAACGAATACCATCACGAACAGCATCATCCCATCGCAAGTGAGCTTTATCCCGAGGGAATACACGGTCAGATTGCCTCGTTTTTAAAGGACGAATTCGAGGTAAGAACGGCTCTGCTTTCGGACGATGAATGCGGTCTGACCGAAGAGGTGCTGAAAAATACCGACGTTCTCATTTGGTGGGGACACGTGCGTCACGATGCCGTACCCGACAGAATTGTCGATAGAGTACACAACGCCGTTATCTCGGGTATGGGACTGATTGCTCTTCACTCGGCTCACCATTCAAAGATATTTAAACGGCTGATGGGTACTCCCTGTAATCTCGGTTGGCGTGAGGATGGCGACCTGCTTCGTAACTGGGTATGCGACCCGAGCCACCCCATCGCAAAGGGAATCGACAGATATTTCGAACTCGAGCAAGAAGAAACCTACTGCGAGCCCTTTTCCATCCCCGAACCGATGGAAACCGTTTTTATCGGCTGGTACGAAGGTGGAGAATGTTTCAGAACGGGTGTCACATTTAAGCGCGGACACGGAAAAATCTTTTACTTCCAGCCCGGACACGAAACATATCCGACCTATTATAACAAGGACGTTCAGCTGGTAATAAAAAATGCGGTAAATTGGGCGGCTCCAATATATCGCGACGACGGCATCCGAAAATGCCACCACATAAATAAAACCTATTAAATAACAAAAAAATCCCGATTGCAGAAAATTTGCAATCGGGATTTTTACTGTCTTGTTATTCAATAATATTGCCGTTTTTGATAACGTATTTGATTTCGAAATCGTCGTTTATAATCACAAGGTCAGCGTCCATTCCATCGTCGATGCGTCCCTTTTTATCCGCTATGCCGAGCACCCTCGATGGAACGGCAGACGCGCAATAAACCGCATCCTCAAAGGGAATACCGAAATCCTTTACCGAGCGGCGAACACACTCAAAAAGGGAATTCACGTTTCCGTATAAAGTACCGTCAGTAAGGGTGCAGGTGCCATCCTTTATATCCACGCGCTGACCCTGAATCACGTATTCGCCATCAGGCATTCCTGCCGTACTGACGTCGTCGCTAATCATACAAAAACGTTCCCTGCCGATAAGCTTGTAAACAAGGCGAATAACACGACCGTCGATATGCTTTCCGTCGCAGATAAGCTCGGCGGTAACATCGCTGTCGAGAATGGCTCCAACCGCTCCCGGCTCTCTGTGTCCGAGCGTACTCATCGCATTAAAAAGATGGGTTGCGTGGGTGGCTCCCCTTTCGATTGCGGCGGTGACAATGTCGGCTGATGCGCCGGTATGACCAATGGAAACTACGATTCCCCTGTAGCGAATGGTCGGGATTCCGTTCAGATTCGCCTCGATTTCGGGGGCAACCGTCATAATTTTAATATTATTCCCCGACCGAGCAATAAACACGTCCAGCACCTTTTCGACAAAGGGTAAAAAGTGCTTTTTTTCCATAGCTCCGTGACGCTCGGGCGAAATAAATGGTCCTTCCATATTTATTCCGACAATTTCTGCGCCGTTTGTTCCCTTTTCGATAGCTGTGCCGAGCGTTTCGAGGGAAGCAAGCATAACCTCGGCGTCGGTGGTGAGGGTAGTCGCGGCAAAGGAGGTTACACCACACTTTACAAGCATACGGCAAACCCTTTCGACTCCGTCAGCGGTAGCTCCCGTGAGGTCGATGCCGCCAAAGCCGTGAATGTGCAGGTCAACAAGTCCGGGGATAACCGTCAGCCCCGAAATATCAAGAGTATCGTCATCATCTCCCGAAAAGCCGAGACGACCATTTTGGATATATAAATCCCTTTCCTCGAGCACAAATTCAGGATTCAGAATCCTTCCGCCCGTCAGTCGCATTGAAAATACGCCACCTTTTTATAGGAATGTTAATTTCACTTTATTATAACAAAAATACCAAAATATTCAATACAGAGCTTAGGTTAAATGCCGTGCAGGGTTTACTCCCATTGATTAGTGTGATATAATGCATACTCACGAAAGCGAGGTTTTATTGAGATATGACAAAAATTATGTTCGTCTGCCACGGGA
>JAFOCB010000041.1 GCA_017381515.1 Clostridia bacterium
ACAGATTTTCGGCTAATAATATCAATATTTTACTTTATTGGGCTGGCATCAATACCCTTTTGTGCCAAAAAGAAGGGTTTAAGCGCTGAAATCATCTTTTCAACACCGCCGACACTGTCGCTTTCGAAGTTCATCGGCATTACGGGATCGTGAACCGAAAGACGAAGCAGGAACCAGCCGTCTGCCTCCTTGCAACTGACTCGAATGCCCTCGCGGTTGTCGTCGGCAATCTGCCAATTTTCATTAGCGGCAGAAAGAGTTTCGAGTTCGGCAATTATTCTCTCTCCGACAGGTCTGAAATCGCTTTCGGTGATGTTGAAGCGAATTTCCTTACGTTCAACCGGTTCGCGCAAACTACTGATAAGGTCGGCAATTTCCTTGCCCTCGGCTTTGAGCTGGGCGAGTTTGATAACAATGCGGGTGATGAGATATGCGCCGTCATCGAGGAAGTAGTTGTTCTTGAATGCGGCGTGACCGCTTGTTTCGATTGCAAGAGGTGCGATTTCGCCCGATTCGCAAAGTTCAATCGCCTTATCGATTACATTCTTATATCCGCGGCGGTAACGATAGTGCTTTGCGTTAAGCTCGTTTTCGATAAACACTTTAAGTCCGCTTGACGTAATCGAATCGGTTACGATTGTGCCGTTCGGGTAATCCTCGCAAGCGAGAACCGAAGCCAGAGCAACAAGTCGGTTGCGGTTGATTTCCTCGCCGTCGGGGCCAACTGCACCTGCGCGGTCAACGTCGGTATCGAAAATTATACCAAGATCGGCCGATGCAGCAACGGTTGCCTTCGACGCACATTCCATAGCATACTCATTTTCGGGATTCGGTATATGATTAGGGAATCGACCGTCGGGCTCGAGATTGATGCTTCCCGAAACGTCGGCTCCGAGAGGCAACAGCACCTTTTCGGCATAGAAGCCGCCCGCTCCGTTTCCTGCATCGACTGCGAATTTGAGGTTTGCGAGGGGTTTGGAGCCCTTTTCAGCACCAAGTCGATCACAAATCATATCGCGCAGATACTCGGCATACTGGTCGAGGTAGTTGCAATCGGTAGCGCTTCCGCTGCCTTCAATTTTCTCATCATTCAGCGCGAGGGTAAGAATAGCGGTGATGTCCTTGCCTTCGAGTCCGCCCTCTTTTGTAAAAAATTTGAGTCCGTTACGATTGTACGGATGGTGACTTGCAGTAATTGAAAGTGCGGCATCGCAGCCCTTATGTACGGTGGTCATGAACATTGCAGGTGTAGTGCAAAGTCCGCAACGGATAACCGAAAAGCCTGAATCGCAGAGAGCATTGACCGCCTGGGTTTCGATTCGCTCTCCCGAAAGACGACAGTCGCGACCAACCGCTACCGTCAACTTTTCGCTGTTATATTTTTGCGAAAGCCACTTTGCAAAAGCGCGCATGATGACATAGACGGTTTTGTCTGTGAGCTGAATCGGCTGGTTGAGTTCACCTTCGAGGGCGACACCTCTGATGTCGGTTCCGCTTTTTAGTTTCAATAAATCCTTATACATTATTATCTCCCTTTCAGCAAATGAGTTTGCCGTTATTTATTGTAATTACTCGGTGGGCGGTTGCAGCCACCTGCTCGTCGTGAGTAATGAGAACGACGGTTCGACCGTTTTTGTTCAGTTCGTGAAAAATCCCCATAATCTCGTCCCTGATTCCGCTGTCGAGATTGCCCGTCGGCTCGTCGGCAAGAATAAGCGGTGGGTCGGCGGCAACTGCACGCGCGATAGCAATTCGTTGCTGCTGTCCGCCCGACATTTCGCGGGGAAATCTCTTTGCAAGATTTGAAAGTCCCACGCGGTCGAGGGCAGATGATACCCTTTTTTCGCATTCGTCGGCGGAAAGCCCTCTGTACGCGAGTGGCAGTCGGATATTTTCCTCGGCGGTGAGTGATGGAATGAGATTATAGCTTTGAAAAACAAAGCCGATTGACCTGTTTCGTATTTTTGCAAGTGAGGAATCACCCGCGCTGCAAATTTTCTCGTTATTTAGATAATACTCGCCAAGAGTCGGCGTGTCAAGGCATCCGAGAATATTCATTAGCGTAGATTTGCCCGAACCCGACCGTCCGATGATTGCCGAAAACTCTCCGTCGGCAACCGAAAACGATATGTCGTCGAGCGCTTTTACGCCCGACGGATAAACCTTTGTCATGTTTTTAATTTCAATCATGATTTTATATTGCCCATAAAAATTTATAATCCGCGCATTTTCGGATAAAATAAAAATGTAAACGGAGGTAATTTTTTATGAGTGTTTCGAAAAAGCAGTATGATAAAATGACAAAAAAGGCAACTCCGCCGTCGCCCTGGTTTCGTGACTGCATTTGTGCCTTTTTGGTTGGTGGAAGCATTTGTGCGTTTGGGCAATTTTTATTTAACGTATATTTGATGGGCGGAATGTTTGAGGATGACGCGAGAGGTGCCGCTTCGATTACCATAATCGCGCTGACGGCAATTCTCACCGGGCTGCACGCTTGGGAAAAAATCGGCAAATTCGCCGGTGCAGGTGCGCTTGTCCCAATCACTGGATTCGCAAACGCTGTCGCATCCCCTGCCCTCGAATTCAAAAGCGAGGGATACGTTCTCGGTGTCGGCGCAAATATGTTCAAAATCGCGGGACCGGTGATCGTGTACGGCGTAATGGCAAGTGTGATTTACGGTGTTGTGTATTGGATAATAAATTTATTATAAATAAGATGCTTTAAAAAAGGGCTGTCGGTCGGGTTATCTTGCATTTTGGCAATCCCT
>JAFOCB010000042.1 GCA_017381515.1 Clostridia bacterium
CTCGCAAATCGGCCTTGTATTCGCGTAAATCTATTGGGGACATTTCATGCCCTTTCTGAGTACCTTTGACTCCTTTTCACCCTTTAAATAGGCGACCATCTGCAACCCGAATTCAATGGCTGCTCCGGCTCCTCGGGCGGTAATTATGTTTCCATCGGTGACCGACGACTCATTAACCACCTCGGCACCTTCCAAAAAGCACTCGAATCCGTCAAAGCAGGTTGCCTTTTTTCCCGAAAGCAATCCGCGTTTACCCAAAATTGACGGTGCGGCACAAATGGCTCCGATAAGTGCGCCCTTTTCAGCCGCCTTTTCGATAAAACGGGAAACAACCTCGCTTCTTTCCAAATTCAAGGTGCCAGGCATTCCTCCTGGCAAAATAACCGCTTCGATATCGTCAGGAAGTCCAACCTCGCTATCGGTTACGTCGGCGCCAACGGCAATCCCGTGTGAGCCGACAATGGCTAGTCCGCCAACTCCGACGACGGTTACGTCAAGCTCGGCACGACGAAGAATATCAATCGGGGCTATTGCCTCGATTTCTTCAAATCCGCCGGCAAGAAAACAATATATCATTACTTAATCTCTCCTCATCAGTAAAAAGGGACTATTCGGCAAGTGCCTTTTCGACTATTCCGAAAATTTCGTCGGCAATATCGTCAATCGGGCGCATATTTTCGCCATCGGTGCAACGAATTATATTCCAGCCGAGATACTCGGCGGCAAAAAGCGCACATTTATAACAATGCTCGAGATAATCAACGTCCTTTTCGTGAATATCCTTCTTTCCCTCGTCGCCGAGATAACGCTCGCTCATCAGCCGCTGTGACACCTTTACCGGCACGTCGAGAAAGATTACGGCATCGGGACGGGGAATAGCAACCTTTTTAAACTCGGTTTCGTACAACCAATCAAGGTAAGTTTCCCATTCCTCACGCGGCATTTTTGACATCTGATGCACAGCATTGGAGGTAGTGTATCGGTCGCATAAAATCGACCTGCCATTTAAATAATCCTCGCCCCAATGACGCTTGAAGCTGGCAAATCGGTCAACCGTAAATAAAAGCGAGGTCGCATAAGCGTTTACCTCGTCGGCAGACGAGCCAAACTCTCCCCTCAAATACATTTTGACGAGTGTACTCGACGGGTCGTCATAATCGGGAAATTTTACAAATCGGACGACATCACCGAGACGCTTTTGCAATATTTCGGTTTGGGTTGACTTTCCGCTCCCGTCAAGCCCTTCGATAACAATTAGCTTACCTCTCATTTTTTGGCCGCCATTTCTTCAAAAAGTTGCTTTACCTCGGCTGCTTTGCCGCAGGTCATTTTACCCTCGGTGCATTTTCCTCTTACGCAAGGAGGACCCGAGCGCGAAAAGAGATTGGGTGCAACCTCGACACAAAGTCGGTACATTTCGGTAGCAAGCTCACGAATCTCCCACTGGGCTCTATTGCAGCAACGATGCGAGAAAAAGTTGAACAAGCTACGCGCATTCATTGTAACAATCATCTTTGTCGTGCAGGCATTAGGAAGCACGAAACGGGCATCCTCAATCGCCTTCTTTTCGGCTGCGCGAGATGCCGCCTTTTCATCCATGCCGCCGTCCATCATTTCTTTCTGATGCTTTTGCATGAGAATTTCGGTCAAGCGGTCATAATCCTTTTGCGCATTTTCCATCGACCGAATGAAAATCTGCTCGGCTTCCTTATCCCCTGCAATTTCGGGAGGAAGCACGTACTCGAACTGCGCCTCCTTAACATAACGCTGACTTTGAACGCTGAAGGAAGCGATGCGGTGACGGGTGATTTGAGCCAAAAGTGCTCGTGAAACCCCTTCGATTCCGAAGGTGAAGGTGGCGTGTTCGATAGGGCTTTCGTGGCCGATTTGCGCCAGCATATCGACAAATCCTGCCGCTTTTTCTTCATCAAGGCCATCGTGAATGGTCTCAATATCCGCCGCTGAATAGCAAAGCTTTGCCGCCATGGCGATAGTAATTTCGGGACAGGGTGTATGAGCAAGGAGTGCAACCTTCATTTTTCTATCTCTTTCCTCTCTTAAAGCGGCAACCAATAGTCCGCCAAGTTATATTTTTACCCATTATAGCAAATATAGATATATATATCAAGTAAATAAACAAATTTTGCCTACTTTGAATTGACAGAGCGGTCAAAGGAAAATATAATTACTGTATCAGGACGAAATTTTTTGAAAACAAGCGGAGTAAAAATCTCTATGACGACAGGAAATAAACTCGATTTTAAGCCCATTACGACGGGTGACGCAAGCACACTCAAAAAATACTTTGAAATGCAGGAATATCGCACCTGCGCCTTCACCGTGGCAGGCGCAATTATGTGGCAAAAGCTATATAATTTGCAGCTGTGCGAAAGTGAAAACGTACTCACCCTTTCGGCCGATTACGAGGGTGAAGGTCACTGCTTTTCGGTACCGGTAGGAAGCGGTGATTTGGCGGCAACTGCAAGGGCAATTTACAACGATTGCAAGCGAAAAAATGAGCGGTGCATTTTCAGCGACGTACCCGAAAAGGCACTCGACCTTTTTCGCTCGATTTTTGGTGAGGAAAGGGTTGTTGCCGAGCATTTTGAGGACTGGGACGACTATGTTTACGAGGCGACCGACCTTATCGAATTTGCGGGTAAAAAATTCAGCGCACAGCGCAATAACGTTAACAAATTCAGCCGCGCTTGTCCGAACGCAATTTTTAAACCGATTACCAGAGAAAATTTCGATATTGCGGCCGATTTTCTCAAAAAATACGTTGCCGAAAACTGCGACAAAACCCCTTCCGGTCAGGACGAGTGTTGCGCCGATTTGGAGCTGATTGACAAATTTTTTGACCTCGATTTAAGGGGAGGAATTATGCTCGACGGCGACAGGGTGATTGCCATTTCGATAGGCGAAAAAATCGGTGACACGCTTTTCATCCACTGCGAAAAGGCGCTCACCGAGTATCACGGGATTTATCAGGCGGTGGTTCAAAGCTTTGCCAAAATGTACGCGACCGACGTAAAATACATCAATCGCGAGGAGGACGACGGAGTAGAAGGACTGCGCAAATCAAAGCTCTCCTACCGCCCCGTTTTTATGCTTAAAAAACATTCCGTAGAAATTATTTGACATAATAACCGAAATTATTGTGTATAATACCATATTTCTTTTTTTATCAATCTGTGTTATACTGTATTCGTAAAATAATGCAGACACTCTGCAAATCAATAAATAAAGGGAATAAAGGGGACGAGAAAAAATGGCTGACGAGATTTTTGGCAAGCTTGGTATAATCAGTATGCCCGGCTGTGACACTCTTTCAGGAAAGGTTGACACATATCTCACAGAATGGAGAGAGGCAGAGGAGGATACTTTTGTTATCCCGTCGGTTTGTCCGCGTTTCGGCTCGGGAGAAGCAAAGGCCCTCATCAAGCACACCGTTAGAGGTTACGACCTTTTCATCATCTGTGACTGCTTCAATTACGGCGTTACATACCGCATGTACGGAATGGACGTTCCGATGAGTCCCGACGATCACTTCCAGGATATTAAGAGAATTATTGCCGCTATGGGCGGTAAGGCAAGACGTATTACCGTTATTATGCCCATGCTTTACGAAGGACGTCAGCATAGACGCGTTGCTCGCGAATCGCTCGACTGCGCTCTCGCATTACAGGAGCTTACCGCTATGGGCGTTACCAATATCATCACCTTCGATGCTCACGATGCCCGCGTTCAGAACGCTATCCCGCTCGAAGGATTCGAAAACGTTCATCCCACATACCAGATGATTAAGGCACTCATCAAAAACGTTCCCGACATCAAGCTTGATCGCGACAACGTTATGATCGTTTCTCCCGACGAAGGTGGAATGAGCCGTTGTATTTATTACTCATCGGTACTCGGTCTCCCCCTCGGTATGTTCTATAAGAGAAGAAATTACTCGGTTATCGTAAACGGACGTAACCCGATCGAAGCTCACGAATTTCTCGGTCAGGACGTTGAAGGCAAGGACATCATCATCGTTGACGATATGATTTCCTCCGGCGACTCGGTTATCGATATTGCCGAAAAGTTAAAGGCAAAGAAGGCAAGACGTATATTTGTATTCGTTACCTTCGGTCTCTTTGTTGAGGGCTTTGACAACTTTGACAAGGCATACGAAGGTGGCTACATTGACAAGGTTTTCTCAACCAACCTCGTTTATGCAAAGCCCGAATTGCTCGAAAAGCCCTGGTACGTTCAGGTTGATATGTCAAAGTACATCGCACTCATCATCGACACCATCAATCACGACCGTTCAATCAGCGATCTTCTCAGCCCCATCAATAAGATTAAGAAGCTCCTTAATCTCGACTAATAATCGCATAAATTTATCCGCTCGGTTTATATCGGGCGGATTTTTTGTAATTGTAATTTTGACAAGAGTGTAGTATAATTTGATAAAAGTTTAGTAACTTAAAAGGAGTATTTTTATTATGGACAAGGTGACACTCGTAGTAATGGCGGCCGGAATGGGTAGCCGTTTCGGCGGCTGTAAGCAAATCAGTCCCGTCGGACCGAATGGCGAAATTCTGCTCGATTTTTCGGTATATGATGCTATTGCCGCCGGATTTGCAAAGGTTGTTTTTATCATCAGAGAGGAAAATGAGGCCGATTTCCGCGCAGTTATCGGTGACCGCCTGGCGAAAAAGATTGAGGTTGAATACGTTTATCAGGACACCTCGATTTTACCCGAAGGACGAAAGAAGCCCTTTGGCACCGGTCACGCCGTTTTGTGCTGCATGGGCAAGGTAAACGAGCCCTTTGCCGTTATCAATGCCGACGACTATTACGGAAAGAGCGCGTTTAAGCAGATTTATAATCATCTAAAGGATGCAAAGGGCACCGATTTTGCGATGGTTGCCTTTGACCTTAAAAACACACTCACCGACAACGGCACGGTTTCGCGCGGAATTTGTGAGCTTGACGGCGATATGCTCAAAAGCGTAACCGAAATCACAAAAATCAAGGATATGAAATACACCGA
>JAFOCB010000043.1 GCA_017381515.1 Clostridia bacterium
GCTATTCCGAATACCGTTATATCCTCGGCACAAGGGGCGAAAATCCCCTCATCTGCATCGGCATAAATCCGTCAACCGCCGCGCCTGACGACCTCGACAATACCCTCAAATCGGTCGAGCGAATCGCTTTGGCTAACGGGTACGACAGTTTCATAATGTTCAACGTTTATGCCCAGCGGGCAACCAGCCCCGACGATATGGAGCCGCTCCTCAATATGCGACTTCATAGCGAGAATATGAAGGCGTTTCGCTACATACTTTCCCTCTGTGAGCGTCCGTCAATATGGGCGGCGTGGGGAACAATAATCGAAAAGCGCGACTATCTGCCCCTCTGTGTGCGTGATATGATTTCGCTCGGCAACGAGTTTTGCGCCGAGTGGTTTTCGGCAGGTCCTCGGTCAAAAAAAGGACATCCCCATCACCCACTTTATCTCAAAAAGGACTGTACGCTTGACTCATTCGACCCGACCGAATACCTCGACAATCTCTGAAAAAGGGGATCAACCGCCGCAAAAACTTGATTTTTGCTATTGAAAAATGAAGGCGACTGTGTTAAAATTGTGTCAAAAGGCGACGACGGGACGAGTAACCGCGCAATTTTGTAACTATAAAGAGACCAGAGACGGACACCCATTTTGGCTGAAAGGTGACCGACGTTTCAAAAAGCGTGGCGAAGACCACCCCCGAGCAGCACATGACGAATGTGACGTATAATCGACGTTACCGATTATTTAAAAAAGTGAAAAATCAAGGTGGAACCGTGCAAGGTTTTCTTTGAAAAAAGCAAACGAAATCATCGCACCCTTGAACAGTAAAAAAAGCAGGGCTTTTTATCAGCCGCTGCGGTGAAAAAATCTGTTCAAGCGGTGTGTTTTTTTATTTTCGCTAAATTAACTCTTAATGGAGGTTGTTTTATAATGAAGGTTATTATGCACGACGGCTCGATAGCCGAATATTCCTTTGAGGACGAGATTGGACGCGGTGCGCTTCGTCACACAGCGTCACATATTTTGGCCCAGGCGGTAAAGCGTCTTTACCCCGAAACAAAGCTCGCAATCGGCCCCTCGATAAAGGACGGATTTTACTACGATTTCGACCGCGAAACTCCTTTTACCGACGAGGAATTGGTCGCAATCGAGGCCGAAATGAAAAAGATTGTCAAGGAGAATTTAAAGCTCGAACGTTTCGCTTTGCCGCGTAAGGAAGCCATCGAACTGATGGAAAGCGCAGGCGAAAGCTATAAGGTTGAGCTTATCAACGACCTGCCCGACGACGAGGAGCTTTCCTTCTTTAAGCAGGGGGATTATGTTGACCTGTGCGCAGGCCCTCACGTGACCTACACCTCGGCAGTAAAGGCGTTCAAGCTCACTTCGGTTGCAGGTGCATACTGGCGCGGAAATGAAAAGAATAAGATGCTCACTCGTATCTACGGCACCGCATTCTCGAACAAAACCGACCTCGAAGAATATCTTACCCGAATGGAAGAGGCAAAAAAGCGCGACCATCGTCGTCTCGGCAAGGAGCTTGGCCTCTTTTCGATAATGGAGGAGGGACCGGGATTCCCCTTCTTCCTGCCAAAGGGAATGATTGTAAAGAATACCCTCATCGACTACTGGCGCGAGCTTCATACACGTGACGGCTATCTCGAAATCAGCACTCCGATTATGCTCAACCGCGAGCTGTGGGAAACCTCGGGACATTGGGGACATTACAAGGATAATATGTACACCACGGTTATTGACGAAAGCGACTTTGCCGTCAAGCCGATGAACTGCCCGGGCGGAATGCTGGTTTATAAGATGGAACCTCGTTCATATAAGGATTTGCCGATGAAACTGGGCGAACTTGGACTTGTTCACCGCCACGAAAAGTCGGGTGCTTTGCACGGACTCATGCGTGTACGTTGCTTTACCCAGGACGACGCGCATATTTACATGACTCGCGAGCAGATTACCGAGCAGATAAAGGGTGTAGTCCGTCTTATCGACGAGGTATATGCAAAGTTTGGGTTCAAGTATCATGTTGAGCTTTCGACCATGCCGGAGGACCATCTCGGCGCAATCGAGGACTGGGAAATGGCCACCGAGGGACTCCGTCAGGCACTTGAAGAAATGGAAATGCCCTACGTTGTAAACGAGGGTGACGGCGCATTCTACGGACCGAAGATTGACTTCCACCTCGAGGATTCAATCGGCAGAACATGGCAGTGCGGTACCATTCAGCTCGACTTCCAGCTTCCT
This sequence comes from Clostridia bacterium, assembly GCA_017381515.1. GTDB lineage: Bacteria > Bacillota > Clostridia > Oscillospirales > Acutalibacteraceae > UMGS1976. Next base: position 2,241 of record JAFOCB010000043.1, read on the forward strand.
CTTCGATTCGAGGCCGAGTACATCGGCTCGGATGGTCAGAAGCACCGCCCGATTATGATTCACCGCGTTGTTTTCGGCTCAATCGAAAGATTTATTGGTATCCTCATCGAGCATTACGCAGGAAAGTTCCCGACATGGCTCGCACCTGTTCAGGTTCGACTCCTCCCGATTACCGACCGCAATAACGAATACACCGACAAGCTCGAAGCAGCTATGAAGGCGGCAGGAATCCGCTGCGAATCCGACAAGCGTCAAGAAAAGACCGGCTACAAGGTTCGCGAGGCGCAGATGCAAAAGATTCCGTATATGCTGGTCATCGGTGACAAGGAGCAGGAGGAAGGAACGGTTGCCGTTCGTCGTCGCGACACCAATGCGACCGAGGTTATGCCGTTTGACGCTTTCTTAGCGATGGTAACAAAGGAAATCGCCGACAAGGCATAAGTTAGGCGAGGATTTCCGAAACTCCACAATATAATGTAAAAAAGGACGTAGAATTTTCTACGTCCTTTTTTGTGTGTAAACTGTTTTTTTGTGTGTGAAATAAAAACGGCAGATTCCCTGAATAGGCTGCAATTGCCGTTGGGGGAATCTGCCGATTGAGGAAGCGCCCCACGGACTTTACTTGCCGTGGTTACCGAAAACTCGGCAACACTTCCTATAATCAATATAGCAAACAAAAAGTAAAATGTCAACAAAAACCCCCACTGATTCCTCGAACGAAAAAGGCCCCCTTGTGTAAAGGGGCTAGATTTTTGCGTAGCAAAAAGACTGGGGGATTGTTCTGCGGTGATATTATTCTTTAATCGCCACCTGTCCTACGGTGAAACGGGCGGAAAGGTTGCGCCTTTCCTCCCCATCACCCTCTTGCAATCAAATAAACCACCGCCGCCAGAACGGGATAGGACAGCGCGACCATTCCGCGTAAAAAAAGCACCCGCTTGCGATTTTTAAACTGTGCGTTTGGCGGTCTTTTCGCCGAGGAAAGTAGCCGCCATGCTTCGCCGGTCAGCTTCTTTTCGTCGCCGCCGATATACTCCCGCCGAACAAAGAAAACCGCCCTTTCAAAAAAGGGATTTTCGGTCTGGGCTATTTCGATAATCTGCTTTGAAACACCTTTTATCATAGTAAAAATAAAACCGCCTTTCTGTCCTTATCCTTGACAAAATGGCGGTTTTTTATTCGGTTTATTTGCGTTTTTACGACCTACACCTTACAAAAAAGGCATTTCGCGGTCATTTCACCACGGCAAAAGCTGTTTCCTTACTGCGCGTCGGGGTCTCTGCCCTCGTCCTCACCGATGTCCTCGGGAGCGCGTGAAGAATTTTCGCTCGGGGTTTCACTCGGAGTCTCGCTCGGGGTTTCACTCGGAGTCTCGCTTGGGGTTTCACTCGGAGTCTCGCTTGGAGTCTCGCTCGGAGTTTCACTCGAAGAGTCGCTTGACGTTGCGCTCGGGGTTTCACTCGAAGCATTGCTTGAAGTGTCACTCGAAGTGTCGCTCGAAACGTTGCTTGATGATTCGCTCGACGTTGCGCTCGAAGTATCGCTTGAGGTTGTGCTCGAGCCGGAGGACGAGCTTCCTGCATCAATAACTTCGCTCGAAACAAACGAGGTTTCATTTTCCTTCGACGTCGGAGTACCCGAAGTGTCGTCTCCTCCGCACTTTGACAGCAGGAGAATGATGATCAGCACCAGAACAATGAGTGCTCCTCCGCCGATAATCATAATCTGACTATTAGTAAAGGGGAAGGGCGGCTTTTTATTATCATAATACTCGTCGTCGTAATCATCGTATTCGTCATACTCGTCAGCGGTAGTCGGCGTGTTCAAAGCCGCATTGACCTCGTCAATCGAAAAAATGGTGGTTGCCTGCTCGTCGGCAAAGGCGCGTTCCTCTCTCTTTCGCGGAGCGGATGAAACGGCTGGTTTGCCATACGAATCGGCGCCAAACGAAACGTCACCGACGATGGCTTTTGCCTCTCTGACGGCTAAGAGCTCCTCGTCACCGACCATTCCTTTTGGAAATCCACTTTTTTCAGCGCAAAAGGGACAGACCTGCTCGGACGGGGCAATATTGTGTCCGCAGTTTTTACAAAACATATATTCAATCCTCCCTTTTTATCTGTAATATCCGCTCTTATACCTATTCCAGAGGGAGCGAATGTTGATTTTTGTTTCGCCTTTTCTGGCGGCGTTGAGGGGACGGATATATTCCTCGATGAGATGTTTTATACGCGGCTCATAGTGCTTTTTCATCTGGTCAAAGTCGTCAAAGCCCACCGACATAATGGACATCGAAAAATCGTCGTTGGCATACTGCTTAATAATTCCGGTCAGTCGATTTTCCCATTCGGCAATATTCTTTGACTTTATCAGGGCGTAGAGAATGGCGTATTCGAATTCCATCGGGCTGCCAAAATCGTCAAATGCGGCGGTGGTTGCGGTAATGAGCATCATCGGGTCGGTGATGCTGATGCGACGGAAATTGATTGTATAATCGACGTCGGCATTGATAACGTTTACCAGTTTTGCTCGGTCGGCGCGGTTTGCAAGGGCGTCCTGAGGACCGTTTACGTCGTCCTCGGTAAGCTGACACAAACCGTATCCGTCGAGCACGTAGCCGCGGCAGTTTCCCGCCCACAGAAATTCACAAATTGCGCTATCGTCATTGTAGTAATCGACGGCACAAACTGCGGCGGAGGTATTGAAATTCTTTGCTTTTTTATTAAAAAGGTCGTTGCCTTCGTAATCGAGCTCTCTTTTTGCCTTTCGCATAATCAGGTCGATTGCTGCGCGCAGACGGCTGGCATCGTTATCGTCAAAGCTGCACTTGTCGCTGTTAAACCAGTTTATCGTAGCAGCAGCGGCAATTCGGCTACCGATATTTGCGCCGGTGCGGTTATCAAATTCGGCATATTCGACCGCGCTGTATTTACCACATCCTTCAAACACGGCGGTTACCGCTTTTGCTTCGTTATCGTCAATGCGATAAACGGCGCAGTTGCCATCGAGCGACCTACCCTTTTCGCTATCCAGTACCGAAAGGGTGTTGATTGCGTTAAAACTGTGCTTGTTCATACCTTCACCTTATCTGATATTTGCTCCGCAGGAGGGGCAAAATACATCTCTTTCGCTTAATGTTTTGCCGCAAATTTTGCATTTTTTAACAGGGGGCGTAAGGGGCTCTCCGCAAATATTGCAGAAACGTGAACCCTTGCGGCATTTTTCACCGCATTTTTCGCAGGTTACGGTGGCAGGAGCCGAGGTGGTCGGACGGGTTGCCGAAGCGCTGGGCTTTGGCAAATGGTCGCGGTCGATTACTCCGGTTGAGCCGGTCGGACGCGTGCGATACGGGTCGGCAGCGGGACGGGTAGCCGGGCGGCGCTGCTCGGGGCTTACGGGACGTTCAACCTCGCCGGAATAAATGTTTGTGCGCTCGGCGGGACGTTCAGCAGGACGTTCGATAGGAGCGCGAGGCACTCTCGGACGCTCGGGGTTATTCGAACGACCATTCGGATAGAGTGAGGAGGGGGCGCGACGTCCTTCGGGGCGTCGGGGTGCAGGATCCTCGTCCTTTTCCTCGTCAATTTCATCATATTCTTCGCCGCGTTTGATAATTCCGAGCAGCATATAGATATTGATAAACGAAAAAGCGATTACAATTAAAACGGGTAACAGACCCAGGAAATTAAAGCTTGTTTTGAGGTGGTCAGCGTAGGCATCTATCGCAACTGTTCTCGCAAAATTCTTCATCTGGGCGGAGAAAACGAGGAAGAAAAGTGCGGTCAACAGTTCGAAAATCGAAACTGCGATGGTGCGGAAAATATTAACGTTTTTTGCCCTCATGCTCTGAAAAACGAGCACCAGCGTAAACAAGCTGGCAAGCCAACAAATAATACCGAAAAGCAGGAATGCCATCAGCGACAGAGGCGGGTTGCTAAGCTCTCCTTTGTCACCGTTAAGCACCGCGGGCACAAGGAATTGTACCAATGAGCCCACGCTGTATCCCTCGGTGTACTGCTTTGTGTCTGCTCTGAGGGTGAGGTTGATTATCGGGATGAAGAGGGAAATAAAATTAAATAAAATTCCCGCTAACATCGAGTATTCAAGCCGACGTTTGATTATATTATTTCGCATTTGAAAACCTCCAATATACGACTATATATTCTACTATTATATATAATAACATACTTGTCCTAGTTTTTCAATCGGTTGTTTGTGGTTAAATCGACAAAATAAAAGAAAAAAATTCTACACAGACGCAAAAAAGCCACCTGCATTTCAGGTGGCTTTTGCTATGCTGTTGTTTACTCTTTTACCTATCAATATACGTCGTAGGTAATTTTCTTGGGTGAAAGGTAGCTGATTTCGCCGTCGTTGAATTTAATATCGAGCTTTCCGCCTTCTTCATCGAGCATTTTGTTGAATTCGTCGCCCTTGATAAGCTGACGGAGAGTTTCGTCAAGGTTGTTAATGTAGTAGGGGTCGGCGTTAATGTCGCCCTTTACAACGAGGGTATAAGAATCTTCGCCTTCGATAACCTTAACCTCGCCCGCCTTCATTTTATAAATTTCGTCGAAGTTAGCGCTTTCGTTACCGGTTTCCTTGCTGGAAAGGAGGGTTGCGTGGCTGTCGAGCGGAGCGGTAGGAGCTTCCTCGGTTTCCTCGGTGGTCTCTTCAGTTTCCTTGTCAGCGTCCTTGTCGTCGGTTTTTTCGTCAGCGTCAGTGGTGTCCTCTTCCTCGTGATTGCTCTCTTCTCCGGTATGTTCGTGATAAATGGTCTCAAAGTCGGCATCGCCCTTTGTCAAGCGGTCGGCATAAGTATTGAGCTTTTCGAGAAGATCCTTTGCCTCGTCTTCGGTGAGGGTGGTGGTGTTACCATTTTCGTCGGTGTTTGAAAGCTTTTCTTCGATAACGTTTGCGATGCAGTAGTTATCATTCATATATTTTTTGAGCTCTTCTTCGGTAACGGGAGTCTTACCATCCTTGCCGTAAATAGCACCAAAGAGATTGCCTCTGAGGTAGGCGTTGTTACGCATATACTCGGTGTATGAAGCGCGGTTAACGCCATTTTCCTCGTACATGACGCCGTAGCCGTACGAATCCCAGAGATAGCTTACGTATGCTTCGAGACCTGTCTTATCCTCGTCGGAAAGGGTAACCTTGTACTTCTTTGCGAGGGTTTCGGTAGCAACGTACTGGCGAATAAGCTTTTTAGCTTCGTCATTTACATAGTCGTAGTAGTCAACTACTTTACCATCGTTTTTAATCTGAATCTTGCCATAATCTTCGATTGCGGCATCGCCTTCGTTCTGCTCGTCGGCGAGGGTTCTTGCCGCGCCGTCAGCTTCGAGCAGCATGGCGAGATACATACCGCCGGTGATTTCAATATCATCGTATGACGCAACAATCTCTTTTGCCTCGTGGCAGCCAACCATGGTCAGCGCGAGAATGGCGGCAATGAGGGCTGCGACAGCTCGTTTTGTAAATTTCATAGAATTAGACCTCCGATAAAAGTATTATCCGTCAAATTATACACCAAAAAAATCGAAATGTCTAGTATTTACTGCCGATTTAATTATACTAGCCGAAAATTTTGCATATATATTAGAAAAAATGCTGAAAGGTATGATGAATAATGGCTCAAAACGAGCTTCAAGAAATGATTTCACGCTATCAAAAGGAGCTTTTGCAGTATGTCCGCTCGTCAAAGCAATCGTCCGCGTCACCATCGGCCACAACACCCTCTGCCGCGTCACCTTCGGTCACAAACAAGTCGCCCGTGTCACCCTCGGTCACAAATAAATCAACCCCTCCCGAGCCGACCTCTCGCGACCTAGACCAAAAGTATGACCAAATGAATACCGATTTTGACCAGATAGAAAGCGATTTTGACCAGATTGATGGCGATTTCGCGACCGAGGAACCGCGCGGCTATTTTTCGGCATATCCCGAGGATGACATCGACCAAATGTCCTTCCCGAACATCGATGCCGCACAAAACCCAATCACCGCGCAAAATCCGTCCTCCGTCCAATCCTATTCCGCACCGACCGTCACCACTCGTTCCAATCCCGTCGCCGCCGCCACACAAGCCGCTTCCGAGCGCGAAACCGAGCCGCAGTTTATCGGCTTTTTGGAGGTGACGGCGCGTACGGGTGACGGCGCAAAGCCGGTCGAAGCCGCGCTTGTCATCGTTTCATCAACCGACGAAAAAGGGGAGCGACTGGAATTCACTGCACTCACCGATTTGAGCGGCACAGCGCGACTTTTTAACCTCCCTGCATCTAATCCAGCCAATACCGAAAGTCCCGATATGCCCGACCGATTCATCCTTTATAACGTCAGCATCAGCAAGCCGGGCTACTTTGATATGGTCAGCACGGGAGTGCCTCTCATCGGCGGCATAACCTCCCGTCAGGATTTCAAAATGATACCTCTGCCCGAGGGAATTTCGAGCGACACCATCGAATTTGATAACACCGAGCCGCAGGACCTTAACTAAAAAAGGAGGAGCAAAAAATGAACGGAACACCATTCATCCCGTCCACCATAACCGTCCATCTCGGACGTCCCGATGCCCCAGCCGAAAACGTTACTTTGCTCTTTCCCGATTATATAAAAAACGTGGCGTCGAGTGAGCTATATCCGACTTGGCCCGAAAATGCGCTCAGGGCGAATATTTACGCGCAGGTTTCCTTTGCCCTCAACCGAATTTATACCGAATGGTATCGGTCGCAGGGCTATGACTTTGACATAACCAACACCACCGCCTTTGACCAAGCGTTTGTGAATGGACGAAGCGTCTTTGATGAGGTTTCGCGGATAGTTGACGAGCTTTTTAACGATTACGTGCGCCGTCAGGGGACGGTCGAGCCGCTTTTTACCGCCTATTGCGACGGACGGCAAACCACCTGTGACGGACTGCGCCAATGGGACACCGTCACCCTTGCCAATCAGGGACTCACCCCGTACGAAATTTTGCAGCGGTATTACGGCAACGACATCGACATTGTTTCGGCACCCGTAAGGGCAAACGCGCCGTCATATCCGGGAATTGCCCTGCGTCAAGGTGATGCCGGCAACTCGGTGCAGCAGATGCAGCTTCGTCTCAATCGCATCTCGCAAAATTACCCCGCCATACCCAAAATCGCCAATCCAAACGGCATTTTCGGTGCCGACACCGATGCGGCAGTACGGGAATTTCAGCGGATTTTCGGCCTCTCGCCCGACGGCATCATCGGTAAGGAAACGTGGTACCGCATCGCCTACATTTACACCTCGGTAAAGCGGCTCAGCGAACTCAATTCCGAGGGAGTGCAGTACAGCGAAATCGCCACCCAGTACCCGTCACAACTGAGTGTCGGCTCGTCGGGCGAATACGTTTTGGTGCTGCAATATTATCTGGCGGTGATTTCGCGGTTTTACGATTCGGTGCCGAGCGTGTCGCAGACGGGCGTTTTCGATGCCCAGACCGAAAATGCCGTAAAGGCGTTTCAGCGCACATTCGGGCTCGACCCCGACGGCATTGTCGGGCGAAACACCTGGAACGACATATATCGCGCCTATCGCGGAATCGTTGCCGACCAGGGACTTCTTTCGGGTGGAGCCGCCCTTTACCCCGGATTCATTTTGCAGCTCGGCTCGTCGGGAGAGTACGTTTCCTTGCTTCAGGAATATCTCAATGAGCTCGCGCGTGTTTATCCGTCGATACCGAGCGTTACGGTGGACGGCAGATTCGGTCAGGCGACCGATACTGCGGTTCGCGCGGCTCAAAATCAGTTTGGTCTCACCCCCAACGGCATAGTCGGAGCGGTCACCTGGTCGGCAATCGCCAATGAATACGATACCCTTTATTTTGGTCGTCAGCGGCAGCAGGGACAGTTTGGCGGCGCAACCCTCACCCGAACCGAGTGACGACGGCTCAACGAAAGGAAAATGATACAATGTCAGCATCTGAAACACGCGAAATTCAGGAAAAACTGCGCGCATTATCCCTCAGCGAGGGACGGCTGCCCGAAATAGCCGTTGACGGCGTTTATGGACCCCTCACCTCACTTGCCGTGTCGGCATTTCAGCAGCAGGAGGGTTTGTCGGTGACGGGAGACGTCGATAGCGAAACTTGGAAACGGCTGAACGACCGCTATCTCGCCACCCTTTATGCCCAAAAGCCGCCCGAAAGGGTAGCCGCACATAGCTGTAATCTCCGTCTGCGCGAAGGGGAAACGGGGGATGACGTATATCTGCTCCAAACCATGCTCAATTTCATCGGTGAAAATCGGTTTTATAACATCGGCAGAGTGGACAAAAACGGAATTTACGACCAAAAAACTGCCGCGGCGGTGAGGGAGTATCAGCGCGCGGCAGGACTTAGTATGACGGGCGACACCGACAAGCAAACGTGGGATGCTATCGCCGCCCTTTATAACAAATATTTCGAACAGGTGTGTAAATAAATTGCAGACAGGAAAATTTATAAAAAACGCCGCAGTTTTGACGGTTACCGCCCTCGTTTTGCGCTCGATTGGAATGTTTTTTCGAATATGGCTTTCGTCGGCAATCGGCGCCGAGGGAATGGGACTATACACCCTCATTTTGTCGGTGTATATGTTGGCATCCACCTTTGCCACCAGCGGCATTTCTACGGCGGTAACTCGTCTTATTGCCGAGGAACTCACCTGTGGCACCGCTCGGTCGGTAAAAAGGATTTTCGCGCGGTCGGTGATACTCACCTTATGCGTTGCCGCCTTTTCAACCGCGGCGGTTTTCTTTCTGTCCGACATAATAGCCGACCTGTGGATAAAGGATGCACGAGCCACCCTCTCGCTAAAAATACTGTCCTTTTCGCTTCCGTTTATGGGGGTGTCCTCCTGTATTCGCGGCTATTTCATCGCCTGCCGCCGAGTTGTTGTTCAGTCGTCGGCGCAAATCTTTGAGCAGCTGGTGCGAATCGGCCTGATAATGAGCATCATCGGCATTTTTGCCCCTTTCGGCATCGGTTACGCATCGGCGGCGGTGCTGATTGGCGACACGGTTGCCGAAGCCGCTTCCTGCCTCTTTCTGTACATCGGGTATCGGTCACATTCGCGAAAACTTGCCGACGTCAGTGGTGGTCGAAAAAGTCCTCCGTACTCGGTGGTTGCGCGGTTAACCTCGATAGCGTTGCCCATAACTGCGGGGCGCTATCTGACCACCGCTCTACGTACCGCCGAAAGTTTGCTTGTGCCGTCGAAACTGGCTCGTTATAGTGGCTCGTATTCCGATTCACTTGCGGCTTTCGGTCGGTTAAAGGGAATGGCGCTGCCGATTTTGTTCTTTCCCGGCTCGTTTTTGACGGCATTGTCGACTCTGCTCGTACCCGAAATGTCGAGTGCGGCGGCTTCGGGTGACCGCGAGCTGATTCGCTCTGCATCGCGCAGGACAATCGGCATCACCTGCGAATTGTCGGCAATAATTGCGGGGGTTTTTCTGGTCTTTTCGGGTGAAATCGGTGTCGTTGCCTACGGCTCGGTGGAGGTCGGGGTGCTGATTCGTTGCCTTGCTCCACTGGTGCCGCTGATGTATCTCGAAAGCGTTACCGACGGCATTTTAAAGGGACTCGGTCAGGAAAAGGAGCTGTTCAAATACAATCTTGCCGATTCAGCGGTGCGACTGATTCTCATTTATTTGGTGGTCGAAAGGTTTGGAATGGTCGGCTTTTTGACGGTGATGGTGGTGTCAAACGCGCTGACGGCATCTCTCTGCATCGGGCGGCTGCTCATACGCGCGGAAATGGGCTTTGACCTGATAAATTGGGCGGTGCGTCCGATAATTTGCGCCGCTCTTTCGTCAGCCGCTGCATTCTTTCTCGCCGAAGCGGTCGGTGTAAGCGGCTCGGCTATTCGCCTCGTCGTCGGCGGTGTGGTGGCGGTCGTCACTTATGCCGCGACAATGTACTATACGGGTGGTTTTCGTGAGCTTATCCCCCGCACCAAGCAAAAAACTACCCTCTACAAAACCTCCACCTCTCGTAAAACCACCGCCTGTCGTCACCATCTCTTTTAAAGCAAAAAAATTAAGCGGTTATCCCATCCTGGTTGGGATAACCGCTTTCATTTTCTGTTAACTGGTTTTCTTTCATCATAAACCTCATCCGTATCGGGCAGGTTATGTGACCACTATTAACAATAGCGTGCTCAGGGCTGCGCCGAGCAGAAAAGGTTTACTTTGTATATCGAAGGTAAACAAAACTAAAACCTGAAACTAAATGAGTTCAGTTTTACCGAAACCCTCCTACAAAGCTAACTGCTAAAAAAGAAACTTATTCAGCAGATTCTTTCATCTTTGCGAAGCATTCGCTGCAATATACAGGACGATCCTCGCGGGGTTTGAAAGGAACCTTTGCTTCGGTGCCGCAGGATGCACAGGTAGCTGTGAACATCTCTCTGTTAGCTCTTTCGCTGTTTTTGCGAGCCATACGGCAATTTTTGCATCTCTGGGGCTCGTTAACGAATCCCTTTGATTCATAAAATTCTTGTTCGCCGGCGGTGAATACGAATTCTTCGCCACAGTCTTTGCAGACTAAGGTCTTGTCTTCAAACATTTTGTTACCTCACTTAAATGTAAAATTATATTGTTATCCCCGGGCCGAAGTGACGGCCATCTTTGCCAGGACAATGCTTTGGTTAAGCTACTGGGGACAAATATCAAAGTTGCTGTGTCAGCTTTCGCCGAATTCTGCCGAGCGCGTTTGCGACCGATTTTTCGTTGGTTTTCAGTCGGTCGGCTATCGACTGATAGCTCATTCCGTTGAGAAAGCAGTTTAGCACCGTCCATTCAAATTCGGACGAGCAATCGCGTATTCTTTCGCGAAGGTGACGGTGTTCGTCGAGGGCAATTACCTTATTTTCGGGATTGTCGGTTTCGTTAGCGGCTATTTCGGGAGCGTCCTCGTCGTCGAGAAAGACAAGCGAATCCTTTGGAATCTTTTTCTTTCTGAACTTTGCCTTTATGACCGATTTCATTCGTCGGTCGATGCATAGCACCGCAAAGGTGCGGAAGGAAGCGCCGAATCCTGCATCGTATCGGTTTACCGCGTCGATAAGCCCGATAAACCCTTCTTGACCGAGGTCCTCGTTGGATAGCTCGGCATCCCCTTCGTAAAAGGCGGAGGCGCGAGTGGCAACAACCGGAATGTATCGTGCCGCCAATTTATCAAATGCGGCTCTGTCTCCCCCTGCTGCAAGAGAAACCAGCTTTTCGTCACAAATATCGGTCATACGGGAAGGATTACCTCACTACACAGTTATACTCGTTTAGCATACACTTTTTTTCACGCTTTGTCAAGCGTCTGTATACAAATATGTTAAAATTTCGTCAAAATGTTAAAATTTTCTGTAAAAATATATAAAAAATGACAAAAAACAAAACAAAAATATATTATAGTTAAAAAATAGACAAAATAAGAGGTTCTACAAAAAATTTATTTGTTATACCGTCGGTGGCGGGGGGAGGGCTCTTTTTTACGGCGGTTGACTATAATTGTTTTGACATGGCTATATTATTAGTGTTATAATAATATGAAATATACTGCACATAGGAGTAATTATATGAAATATTTTTCATACTATGCCGAACGGCTAAAATTCTCGTATATGTCAAAGCTGGGTTTATCCTCCTTTTTCTCGGCGGTAATGCTTGCGTTCATTCTGCTGACGGGAAATCAGATTCAGCTTTACGGAAACGGACTGTTTTTTGTAGCGGTGTTTTTTGCGCTGCTTTACTTTGCAGGAATGGCCATCTTCTTTTATGGTAAAAACACCGAAAAGGTAGAAACAATTTTTCTGTTTGCCGCGTTGCTTGCGGCGGTGTTGTATATTCGTTGTTGCTTTATGTACTTTGTGTCGGGCGATTACAAAGGATTTCTCAAAATTTGGATAGAGCAGCTGTCCCAGTATAAAGGACTCGACGGATTAAAGGCAAACATTGGCGACTACACCATGCCGTACAGATACTTTTTGCTCTTTTTGTCAAAGATTGGCGGAGACAAGCTTATCCAGATAAAGATGTTTTCTCTCTGCTTCGACCTTCTCGGCGCGTATTATGTTATGAAGATGGTCGAGATGATAAACAAGTCGGTCACGGTTAGAATATTTGCCTTTATATTGCCCCTTCTTGCGCCGACATCTTTTTGGAATTCGGCAATGTGGGGGCAGTGCGATATGATATATTTCGCCTTCTGCTTGGGTGGAATTTATTATGCTGTCAATAACAAGGGACGAGCCGCTGTCATAATGTCGACCATCGCATTTTGTTTCAAGCTCCAGGCGATTTTCTTCGCACCCATTTTCATCATTCTTTTCTTTATAGGAAAGATTAGGTGGCGTGACCTTTTGTGGAGCCCGATTGTTTTACTTTCATCGGTGTTGCCTGCGGTTTTAGTGGGAGCGAATTTGTTCGAGACCCTTTCACCCTACGTTACTCAGGTGCAGGAATATCGACGCCTTACGCTTAACATTCCGACAATTTGGGTGCTTGTTGGCGGCGAAAAGCCGCTTCCCTTCGAAAATTTCAATCAGGCAGGAATTATGCTTGCGGGAGCGGCAGCGGTTTCGCTTGTCTATCTCGGGTACAAGTATCGCCACAAGCTCGACATACACCGAGTCGTAACCATCACGTTTATCGGTACGCTTTTGATTCCGTTTTTGCTTCCCAGAATGCATGACAGATATTTCTTTGCCGCCGATATGATGTCGATATTGTATTTCTTTTATAATAAAAAGAAGTGGTACGTACCGCTTTTGGTAATTTTCAGTTCATTCCAGCCGTACGCATACTTTTTATATCGAGGGGAAAATTTTGTTCCGTACAGATACGTAGCGTTGATGCTGATTGGTTTGTTGGGTATGCTGCTTTACGAGCTGGTGAACGACCTGATGAATGGCCCTGCGCCGAAAAACCCTCTTTGCTCAAAGGAGGATTGTCGCATGGCAAAAAAGATTCTCGTTCGCGAGGCGGCTCTCAGCGGTCACTCGGTAATTGAAGTGCATTGTGATGAAAAAGTGGTCCTCTCGACCGATGTGAATCTTGCCGAGGTCGAATTTGACAACACCGATGTAAAAGCAGATGCTGAAGCCGACGCTGAAGTCGATGCTGCTGCTGAAACCGACACCGATGCTGCCGAAATTCAACCCGACTCTGACGCCGCCCAAAATGGCTAATTTTTCGCATAAATCCACCCCCACGCAACCATATAGAAATAAAAAAAGCGGGGTTTTTTGCCCCGTAAAAAAATAAAAAAAGGGAGATTCAGTTATGCAGATTTACGACATATCGCGTGAGTTTTTATCGGCACCGATTTTTGACGGCGACCCTGCCCCGAACCTTTCCCTTGTTCAGAGCATGGATAGGGGCGATATGTATAATCTTTCCATGCTGTCGGCCTGTTTGCATACCGCGACTCATATCGACGCACCCCTCCACTTTGTCGATAACGGCGCCTCGATTGACGAAATAGACCTTTCGTTGTTTATGGGCGAGTGTGACGTCATCGCCTGCAACGGCTTTGACGACGATATCGTCGGCGAGGACATCGAGCGGCTTGTCCGCCCGGGTGCAAAGCGTGTCCTTTTTAAGACAGTGGGACGTTGCCGACTCACCCTTTCGGGCGCGTTTGCCCTCATTTCCGCGGGAGTGAAGCTGGTAGGCATCGACGACGTTTCGATTGCAACCGACGACCAAACTGCCGCAGTTCACCGCGAATTAGCCCTTGCAGGAGTGTGTATTTTGGAGGGACTCACCCTCAGCCACGTCCAGTCGGGCAGATACTCGCTTTTTGCCCTGCCGATAAAGATTGAAGGCACCGAAGCGGCACCCTGCCGAGCGATTTTGATGAAATAAATTTCTTTTAAATAAATTTTGGAGTGATAAATTTGCCCATTTCCCCCGACCACATTCGCAATTTTTGTATAATTGCTCATATCGACCACGGAAAGTCAACACTCGCCGACCGAATGCTTGAGCTTACCGATTCGGTAGCAAAGCGCGAGATGGAGGACCAGATTCTCGATAACATGGACCTCGAAAGAGAGCGCGGCATTACCATAAAGGCGCATGCCGTAACCATCGACTATACCGCTTCCGATGGCGAAAAATATGAGCTTAACCTCATTGACACCCCCGGACACGTCGACTTTAACTACGAGGTTTCGCGTTCACTCGCCGCTTGTGAAGGAGCGGTTCTTGTCGTTGATGCGTCGCAGGGAATCGAGGCGCAAACGTTGGCAAACACCTATCTTGCCGTTGACCACGACCTCGAAATTATCCCCGTAATTAACAAGATTGACCTCCCGAGCGCCGAACCCGAGCGTGTTATCAAGGACATCGAGGACATTATCGGCATCCCTGCCGAAAACGCGGCACGAATCTCGGCAAAAACGGGACTCAACGTCGGCGACGTAATGGAAAATATCATCCGCGACATTCCTGCCCCCGTTTGTGACCGCGAAGCACCTTTACAGGCGCTCATTTTCGACTCCTACTACGACGCGTATAAAGGGGTTATCGTATATTTCCGAGTAAAGAGTGGCGTCATACATACCGGCGACACTATCAGAATGATGGCGACCGGTGCTGAATTTGACGTTGTTGAGGTCGGTCGAAAGAAGGCAACCCGTATGGAGCCGTGCGATGCCCTTTATGCAGGTGAGGTTGGCTATCTTGCCGCCGCGATAAAGAATGTCGGCGATGCCCGAGTCGGTGACACAATCACCCTTTCGGAGCGTCCTGCTCCCGCTGCTTTGGCAGGGTATAGAAAGATAAATCCCGTCGTTTTCTGCGGTGTTTATCCAGCCGACGGAGCCCATTATACCGACCTTCGCGAAGCCCTCGAAAAGTTACAGCTCAACGACGCCTCACTTGAATTCGAACCCGAAACGTCGGTTGCCCTCGGCTTCGGCTTCCGTTGTGGATTCCTCGGTCTTTTGCACATGGAGATTATCCAGGAGCGACTCGAACGCGAGTATAACCTCGACCTTATTACAACTGCGCCGAGCGTTATCTACCGTCTCACCCTCGCAACCGGAGAAACGGTCGAAATCGATAACCCGACAAACTATCCCGACCCTGCCACAATCGTCAGTTCCGAGGAGCCGATGTGCGCTGTTCATATCTATTCGCCGAGCGAATTTGTCGGTCAGATAATGGAGCTTTGTCAGCAGCGTCGCGGCGAGTATAAGGATATGCAGTATATCGGCACCGAACGCGTCGATATTCACTATATCCTGCCGCTTAACGAAATTGTTTACGACTTTTTTGACGCACTCAAATCGCGGACAAGGGGATATGCGTCGTATGACTATCTCCAAATCGGGTACCAAAAGTCGAATTTGGTCAAGCTCGATGTACTGCTTAACGGAGAGGTGGTCGATGCGCTTTCATTCATCGTCCACGCCGACAATTCGTATACACGAGCCCGTCGAATTGCCGAAAAGTTAAAGGAGCATATTCCGCGTCAGCTCTTTGAGGTGCCCGTTCAGGTGGCCATCGGCGGAAAGGTTATCGCACGAGAGACGGTAAAGGCAATGCGCAAGGACGTGCTTGCAAAGTGCTACGGCGGCGATATTACGCGAAAGAAAAAGCTCCTCGAAAAGCAGAAGGAAGGCAAAAAGCGTATGCGTCAGCTCGGCTCGGTCGAGGTGCCGCAGGAAGCGTTTATGGCGGTACTCAAACTCGACGAGTAAGCACCACTTTTGCCAAACCCACACACAAATACACACAAAAAACCCCCTACCCGAACTCTCGGGCAGGGGGTTATACATTTATTTTACATCTGCGAGGAATTACAGCACTTTTGCGAGGAAGGACTGCAATCTTTCGCTTTTCGGGTTATCAAAAATATCCTCGGGAGTACCCTCCTCGATGATTTTGCCCTCGTCCATGAAAATCACGCGACTTGCGACCTCGCGAGCAAAGCCCATTTCGTGGGTGACGCAAACCATTGTCATACCCTCTTTTGCGAGCTTTTTCATAACGTCGAGTACCTCGCCGACCATTTCGGGGTCGAGTGCGCTTGTCGGCTCGTCAAAGAGCATCACGTCCGGCTCCATACACAGCGCACGAACGATGGCGACACGCTGCTTTTGTCCGCCCGAAAGCTGATTTGGATAGGCGTCTGCGCGGTCGTCAAGTCCAACGATTTTGAGCAGCTCCATCGCCTTTTCGGTGGCAGCTGCCTTATCCTTTTTGAGCAGCTTCATGGGTGCCAAGGTCATATTTTTCAGTACCGTCATGTGCGGAAAAAGGTTAAAATGCTGAAAAACCATGCCCATTTTCTGACGGTGAAGGTTAATGTCGGTCTTTTTATCGGTGATGTCGATGTCCTCAAAGTAGATTTTACCTTCGGTCGGCGTTTCGAGGAGGTTTAGTGAGCGCAGGAATGTCGATTTTCCGCTTCCCGACGGCCCGATTACAACCACCACTTCACCCTTTTTGATGTCGCAGGTGACTCCGTCGAGGGCCTTTACGTCCTCGCCGTTATAGTATTTTTTGAGATTCTCGACTCTAATAAGCAGGTTACCGTTCACTTCGACGCAGCCTCCTTTCGAGCTTTCCTACCAGCCATGTCAGCACCAGAACAACGGTAAGGTATATCACCGCAACCGCAATAAGCGGCATAAAGTTGCTGTATGTTATTGACCTGATTTTAAGTCCGCCCTGAGTCAAATCGGCAACTCCGATATAGAAGGCAACCGACGATTCCTTGAGTAGGGTAATAAATTCGTTGGCTAATGCCGGGAGAGACGCCTTGAATGCTTGCGGAATAACAATGTGATACATTGTTTGCATATAATTGAAGCCAAGCGACCGTCCCGCTTCTGTTTGACCTTCGTCAACCGAAGCAATACCGCCGCGAACAATTTCGGCAACATAAGCGCCTGAATTTATTGCAAAACAGATAACAGCGGCAGTGAATTTTGCTACCCCCATAGGAAGCAGAAAAACAAAGAAAATAATAATTAACTGTACCATTACCGGTGTTCCGCGCACAACCGAAAGATACAGGCGCACGATTTGGTCGGGAATTATCAGTTTGCCTGTTTTTTCATTAGTAACTCGGACGATGGCACAAATGAAACCTAAAATTACACCGAGAATAGCGGCAAAAAAGGTGATTTCAAGGGTAGTAGCCAAACCATTTGCAAGGTATTTCCATTGTGCGTCTTTTATGAAGTTACGATAAAATTCGTCGCAGAAGCTATTCCATCTGCTCGCAAAAAACGCGGAGGTGTCCGGTTTATTTGAGCTAAAATTTCGTAACGCAAAGCAGGACGAAAGACCATTTCTCAAGGTGTTGTGTGACGAAATAGAAATGGTTTCGCCATTGTATTCAATTTCCTTTGTCTGTTCAATATCCTTGTTGACCGACAAGATACCGCCAAACAAAGTGTTTATCATATCGTCACTCAAATACACGCGCAAATAAGTGTCCTCGTACGGAATGGCAAAAAAGTCGCCCTTTGCGGTTTCTGCATTGATTTCATAGATGCTGATTTTTGTTTTACCACTCTTTTTCTTTGCATCGTCCCAATAGGTTGCGGTTTCGGCATCAAACTGTTGACGCATTTTGAGAGAGCTGGTCATTTGCCCCGCACTTTTCAGTTCATTATAATAATCATACGCGGAGGAGAACAGCTCATTTTTGTTTTTCTTATAAACGGCGAGAACATCTCTCGTTTCGTACGAAACGCTAACGATAATTTCTTTTTCAGCGCCGTCGGTTACAGATTCAATATCAATTTTTGTGCCCGAAACGACCTTGTTTGCGGTTTTTGCCAAGGGTTCGGGAAGCTTTTCAAAGCTTTGTTGGATAATTTCCTGTGCTTGTTGGTTGTTTAGAGTTACCGATGCCTTGTTGTTTATCGTATCTACGACAACGGCTACGGTTAAAACAAGCACAATCAAAGCAATAACTGCCGCTTCGATAAGCAGCACTTTTTTCTTGTTATTTCTGTTCATTGTTTGTTCCTTTTTCGGTAGGTTGTTAACAATTTTTTACGCACGACAAGCCGGAGCGTCAACGAAAGCGATTCGTCAACGTGTCCGGCCTGTGTAATTCTATGATTTGCTTATTACTTTATGTATTTAGCAACGATTGTGTCGATTGTGCCGTCTGCAACAAGCTCGTCGATTGCCTTGTTGATTTTGTCGAGGAGGTCGTTGTTGCCCTTCTTTACACAGATGGCGTAATCCTCGTCTGCATAAGAGGTTTCGAGAATTTTGAGGCCTTTGTTAGCGTTAACGAGTGCTTTTGCCGGCTCGTTGTCGATGATAACGCAGTCAACTTCGCCGCCGTTGAGAGCCAAAACAGCCTCGTTGCCGTTGCTGTACTGAGTTACTCTGTCGCCGAAATCGCCGGTAGCATAAGTGTCGCCGGTTGTTCCGAGCTGAACGCCGACCTTCTGGCTAGCGCCGTCAGCATAAAGGTCGTCAACAGTCTTGATAGATGAACCTTCTTTAACAATGATTACCTGAACGCCGTTAGCATAGCTGGTAGAGAAATCAACCTCTTTGAGTCGTTCCTCGTTAACGGTCATTCCTGCCATACCGAAATCTACCGAGCCCTCGTTAACGGCGGTAATGATTGAATCAAACTGCATATCAACGATTTCGAGCTCCATACCGAGCTTTTCTGCAATAGCAGCTGCGATTTCTGCATCGATACCAATGATTTTTTCGCCTTCGTAGTATTCATACGGCTGAAAATATGCGTTGGTGCCCATCTTTAAAACGGTTTTTGTAGCAACAGATGATGTATCTTCTGAGCTGGTGGTTTCAGCGTCGCTGCCACATGAAGCGAAGCAGCAAACGAGCATTGCGAGCATAAGTAAAAGTGCGATAATTTTTTTCATAATATGTACTCCTTTAAATTGTATTTTTGAATTTGAGTATAATTATACACATATTTTATGTATATGCAAGTGTTTTTAGAATAATTTTTGTATAAATATTAAATTTTGTTTATTTTTATGCAAGAAACAATAAAAATATGCCGTTTTTTGCATAAAAACGGCATATTTCTTTATATTTATACAGAAAATATTTATCAAACTCCGTCGTTTTCCTTACTGCTTTGGAGGAAAGCGGCGGTTTTTTCGCTTCTCGGATTCTCAAAAATGTCCTCGGGAGTACCCATTTCCTCGATAATTCCGTCGGCCATATAAATAATTTTGTCGGCGACGTGCTTTGCGAAGTTCATTTCGTGGGTGACGATAATCATGGTACGGTCACTGCTTTTGAGCGCCTTAATCGCCTTCAGAACCTCGCCGGTAAGCTCGGGGTCGAGTGCGCTTGTCGGCTCGTCAAAGCAGAGGATGTCGGGAGAAAGGGCAAGTGCCCTTGCGATAGCGACACGCTGCTGCTGACCGCCCGAAAGCTGACAGGGATAGTTGTTTAGTCGGTCGGAAAGCCCAACCATATCGAGCAATTCAAGTGACTTTTCCTCGATTTCCTGCTTTGTTCCCGTTTTGAGCAGCTCCTGTGCAAGCATAACGTTTTTGAGTGCGGTATATTGCGGAAAGAGGTTAAACTGCTGAAAAATCAGACCAAAGCGAAGTCGTGCCTTGCGTTTTTCGGCATCGGTATATTTTTTTGCCCTTTCGGCATCAAAAATGGTTTCGCCATCGACAATGATTTCGCCGCCATTCGCCGTTTCGAGAAAGTTCAGGCAACGCAGAAGTGTTGTCTTGCCGCTTCCCGACGAGCCGATGATGGCGAGAACCTCACCTTTTTCGAGTGAAAAGGAGATGTCGCGGATAACCTCGGTTTTACCAAAGGATTTTTTTATGTTTTTTACTTCAAGAAAGGCCATAATTTAACTCCTGAAATAGTTCATTTTTTTCTCTATGTAGCCAAAGAGGAGGGTGAGCAGTCCGTTAAATACCAGATAGAAAACACCCGTGTAGAAAAGCGGCCAGAGCAGACCGTCTGTCTTTGTAAATCTCTGGGCGTTCCAGATAACTTCGTAAACCGAGATGGTGTTTACGAGGGCGGTGTCCTTGACGAGCGTGATGATTTCGTTGCTCATCGGCGGTACAATGCGCTTGATAACCTGCAACAGTACGACCTTAAAGAAAATCTGCGACTTTGTCATGCCGAGTACCTGACCGGCTTCGTACTGACCGCGAGGGATACTTTCGATACCGCCACGATAAATTTCGGAAAAGTAGCAGGAGTAATTGATGATAAAGGCGATAAAGGCGGCAACCATGCGGTCCATAATGGTCCATGTGGACAGCCATTCGACCAGCAGATTTATTACCGGTATGTCTATTTGAGCCGATTTCGCCCATATTCCAACCAATCCCGGAACGTAATAGATTACAAAAAGCTGTAACATCAGCGGAGTGCCGCGGATTATCCACACGAATATTTTGACAACGAAACGGATGGGAGCAAAGCGGCTCATCGACCCGAAACTGAGAACGAGTCCGAGCGGCAGAGCGACCAAAAGGGTCATTCCGAATATTTTAAGTGTGTTCACAAAGCCCTCTAACAAACTGAGGGTTACCGTCCAAAACATAGTTTTTTCCTTTCAATAAACAGTCGAAAGGCAATCGGCGAAAATTATCATTCAGCCGACTGCCCTTGTACTATTTAAGCTAACTGATTTTGCAAAAAAAATGCGGGAGGTTGGTCGCAAAAGCGGTGAGCAACTTACCTCAAACGTGAGCGAGTCACCTCGGTTGCGCGGGGAATCCGTCCCGTGATGGTGCGGAGGTTAAATTAGTCCTCTAATGCGAGGGTTAATTCGTACTTTTCAGCGAGGGTTTTGAGCCAGCCGCTTTCGTAAACCTTTGTCATAAAGGTGTTGAAGGTGGCAACCATATCAGAGCCCTGTCTGAAAGCAACGCCGTATTCTTCGGTGGTGAGCTCGATACCCTTTGCGAGATCGGCATAGCTTGTGCCTTCACCTGTCATAGCGTTTGCCATTGTGATATCGATTACGCAGGCATCAGCCGAGCCGCTCTTTACTTCGAGGAGTGCGAGTGCCTGAGTTTTTACTATTGTGAGCTTTTCGAATCCTGCATCCTTGATGGCTGCTTCGCCGGCAGAACCGCTTTCGGCAGCGAATTTGAGATCCTTCATGCTGTCGGCTGTGGTGTAGTCGGCAACCTTATCCTTGTTCATAACAACGACCTGAGCATTCTTAACGTAAGCGTTAGAAACGTCCATCGACTTTTTAACCTCGTCGGTGATGGTCATACCGTTCCAAACGGCGTCAATGCTCTTTGATTTAAGCTCCATCTGCTTGCTGTCCCAGTCGATTTCGATGAATTCAACCTCAACGCCGAGTTCTTCTGCGAATTTCTGAGCGAATTCGGTGTCAAAGCCGGTCCATTCTGTGCTGCCTTCTTCCTTATAGTTCATGGGAGCATAGTCGGTGATACCGATAACGATTTTGCCCTTGCCCTGGATATAGGCGAGGTCGGAAGCAGCTGCTGCGTTGCTTGAGCCATCGTTAGCGTCGTTGGTGTTACCGCCGCAGGAAGCAAAGCAACCTACGAGCATTGCGAGCATAAGTAAAAATGCAATAATCTTTTTCATGATAAAAGTACCTCTTTCGATTGTTTGATTTTGTTTGGGTAATCGCCGCAATTTACTTTTGCATTGTAGCGTGTTACCGCTTTACTATGCTAAAATTATAACACGCATCTATGAAAAATCAAGCACAATTTCGCCAATTTCACAAACTTTGTATATTTTGCATATAATTTAGCGCTTTATCACGCTAAATTGCTATGCTTTATATATGAAGTGCGGCAAAAAAGGGGATTTTATCCCATAAAATTCCCTTTTAATCGCAATAAAAAACGAGTCGGTTATAAAAAACCGACTCGTTTTACATTGTAATATATAATTTGCTTTTGCTCGATTAGAAATCTACGCGTACTCTGAAAATGTCACCGCACATTGTGCTGGGTGTGGTGGTGTTTGACGGAGCTCCTGCGCCAAATACGAAGGTGCCGTCAACGTATTCCATCGAAATCATGTATGTTTCTGCATCGAATTCGAGCACCTTTGTAAAGGTGGAAAGATCCTTTGTTTTATACACGGTGTTGGTGTATGAGCCGCTGCTACCGGTTGCTGCGAGGATATAAAGCTCGTCACCTATTACAACCATATCGAGATATGATGCGTTGTTTCCGGCAAAGGTATTCTTTGTAAAGGTTTTCATATCTGATGTGGTGATGAAGTAACTTGTACACATAACCGACTTGCCTGCAAATTCCAAGCTTTCTTTAAAATAGTTAAAGAACTTGTCACCGGCGGCTGCGAAACCTGAACCGGCCGAGTGGTAGTTAAACTGATTTGCAGCAGCATCGTATTTATAGAATCCGTTGTATGAGCTATCGCTGGAGTGGGTGAGGTAGCAATAGAGGTCGCCGTTAAGTGTCATGTACTGATAAACTCGGCTCCATCCGCTTCCGATGTTTGAGCCGGTAACGTTCATTCCGTCCTTTATCATATTAACGCCGCTAAATGATTTTCCTCCATTGGTCGAAACAACAGCAGCTGTACGATTTTTTGTATCGTCGGTACCTGCACCGATAAAGATTTTGTCGTCAAAGCCAATCATGTCAAAGTTGTGCAGACGCCAATCATACGGCATAGCGTAGTTGATGAATGCAGTTTCATCGGCATTGAGCTCGAAGTAGTGGAGAATCGCATTGTTCGAGGGGTCGATACCTGCGGCAATCAGGCGTCCGTCGATTATCGCAAAGTTAGAAATCTGTTCATCGTCGAGGCGGTCCTGGAAAACAGTTGCCTTGTCAGTTTTGGGGTCGTAGCAGGCGATGAGTGAAGGTGCCTTGTTAGAGTTAAAGTCACCGCTACCGATATAAACCTTGCCATTATATGTCTGCATATCCCAGGGGTTACGGGCAAAGATGATGTCGGCTGCCGAATTGTTATAGCGTGAAAATGCCGGAGTACCAACGTAAACGGGTACGGCATTGATATATCCATCGGCGTTATAGAATCCGTCCATCATTGCCGGAGTGCCGATGCCCAGAACGTACTGACGCAGAGCTACCAGGTCGGTTGCCGAAAGGGATGAGCCACCCGAAATCTTTGCCGCCATTAAGGGAGCTCCTTCGAGCGGATTTACACCGAGAATTGCCATCTGAGCATAGAGGAGGTCGGCGGCAGTAACTGCTCCGTCACAAGTAACGTCACCGTTTACTACGATGGAAAGCGTCTGCCTTACCGTGTTGTTTCTGTAAAGTTTAATTGTATCGCCGGTGACAACCTTTGTTCCGGCTTCCATTTCGGTACCGTTTCTGAAGAATTTAACCTTTCCTCTCTGGTCGATTCCGGCGTCAACGTGTACTGTTGTGCAACCGGCATAAACCGAGGTCAGATAGGTGCCGTCGTTATTAAAATTGACCGAAGTAATTTCTGTTGTAGATACGGCTGCACTACCATTGATGGCCAAAGAGCAAACGGTAACCGCCGTAGCGAGAGTAAGTGAAATCAAACGTTTTACATTCAGTTTCATATTTTCCTCCTCAAAAAAATGAGTCTATACCTTATTATAATAACACCAAAGTAAAAAAATAGCAATATCAAAAGTATTACTCGGATGTCAAAATTTCGACAGCTTTTTTGATAACCGGGTCAGTTTGGTCGTCGAGCAGGTAATAGTATTTTTGCTCCTCCTCGGTCAGTTCCACCTCAAAGTCGGGGAAAAGCCCAATCTTGTGGAAGTTGATGCCGCTCGGCGGATTAAAATATGCCACCGTCAGTCGTACAGCCGAGCCGTCCGAAAGCGCAAATGTCTCCTGCATGATTCCCTTCCCGTATGTCTTTGTGCCGATAAGCTTACCCTTTTCAAAATCGCGGATTGACGCGGCAAAAAGCTCGGCGGCACTAGCGGTATTCTTGTCGCAAAGCACCATCATCGGCAGGTCGATTTCGTTCTTATCGGATGAAAAAAGCACCTTTTTCTTTCCATTTTTATAGGTAGCCGAAACGACCTCTCCCTCGGGAAGCAGAATGTCGAGAATCTTGTCCACCGAGTCGAGCGTACCTCCGCCGTTACCACGCAGGTCAAAAATTAGACCTGTCGCCTTCTTGTCGATTGCGTCGTCGATGGCGGCTTCAAATTGCGGTACGGTTGCGGCATTAAATTCGGTAATTTGAATGTAGCAGAGGGTGTCAATCATGTGCGAAAATACGCTTGTGGTAACGTATTTGCCCCTCGTAGCCGTGAGTGAAAGGGTTTCGTCGCCTCTTTTTACCGTCAGTACACAGTCGGTGTCGATTTTGCCCCTAATGTTTGCTACTGCCGTCGAAAAGCCCAGCTCGGTAACATCCTTTCCGTCAACCTCGGTGATGAGGTCGCCCGGCTTTATTCCCGCAAGGTCGGCGGGTGAGCCGGTCGAAAGGTTTACAACATAAATATATCCGTTGTCAGGGTGACTGACGACGGTAACGCCGATTCCGGCATTTAGCCCCTCGTTGTCGTCGAGCTTTTGGTTATATTCCTCGGCATCGAAATAGGCGGAGTAGGGGTCATCGAGCGAGTAAATCAGCCCCAAGGCAACCCCGTCGGCAAGTGTTTCTTCATCCACTTCATCGACAAAGCTTTGTTTTATCCTCGTTTCGAGCTCCAAATATTTGCTTAAACTGTCGGCATCGGTCAGATAGCCCTTTATCGGGTTTGGCACCAGGCAAAGCACCAGCCCTGCCGTCAGCACCGTCGTGATTAAAACCGCTATGAGTACGACCGAAAGCGAAACCTTTTTATCCTTCATTTTATCAATTCCTTTTTAAAAAAGAGGGTGTTTTCATCTATTTTGTTCCCGTTTGTGTAAAAAAATCCGACGGAAAAGGGCTTTTAATATCCTTTGCCGCCGGATTGCGATAGCGTATTAGAGGTTAAAGAAATTCATCGGGTTAATCGGTGAACCGTTTTTACGTATTTCAAAGTGTAAATGCGGTCCCGTCGAGGTACCCGTCGAGCCGACGTAACCGACCGTCGAGCCCTTTGAAACCTTTTGACCTACCTTGAGGTTGCTTGCCGCTTTCATGTGGGCATAGAGGGTGGAGTATCCGTTTCCGTGGTTGATTACAACGCAGTAGCCGTAGCCGCCATTGTACTTGCTGAGCGAAACGGTACCGTCGTCGGAAGCAACTATTCTTGCTCCGTAAATGCCGCTTGATGCGATGTCAACGCCGGTGTGCAGACGCCACGTCTTATATACCGGGTGGAAGCGATTACCGTACTTTGACGACAGCTTGTAGTAGCCGGGTACCGGCCATGTGAAGCGACCTGTACCGATTACGTTGCCGGTAATTTCGTTAAGTGCGTCCTGAATTTCCTTCTGTTCGTCCTTCAGGTCCTCCAAGCTATCCTGAAGGTCGGCAATATCACTTTCGTTATTCTTGATAATCGTGTTAACCTCGGTATATTGCTTGTCAAGCTCTTCCTGCTTTTCCTGAATTATCTTTTGCGCATCGACAACGCCCTGCTTTTTTGCGTCGATTTTGGACTTTTTCTCGTCAACCTTTGCGATGTCGTCGGTCAGCGATTTAAGTAGTGCGTTATCGTATTCGCTCATTGATTTTCTGAACTGATTTTTTTCCAAATAGTCGCCAAAATCCTCTGCCGAAAGCAGTACCTCAAGCTCCGAGAATGAGCCGGTGGTATAGAGGACGACAAGTCGCTCGGCAAAAAGGTCGAGATTCTTATCAATTTCGGCGTTCAGACGGTCGATTTCGTCCTGAAAAATCTGGATTTCTGCGTCATAGAGGTCAATCTGCTCCTGATAAAGATCGATTTCGGTCTGGGTTGCAAGTATCTGCTTTTGGAGGGCGGCCTTTTGCTTTTCGTAGGGAGCGTTTTCTTTTTTAAGCTCGTTAATCTGCTGTTTGAGTTTGTTGCTTTCCTTTTGGGCGTCTTCGAGCTCCTGTTTGAGCTGAGCTGCTGTCTTTTTCGCGCTGGCATCAATTTCAATAACGGGGGTATAGCCCACCACCAGAGCAAGCATTATTACGCAAATAACAGCCGAAATAAGTCGTTTAAATCGCACGGAATTCGCTTCCTTCCTTTCGCAAGTATTTTGTGATTGTAAAGGCGCTGCAAATGAGTCCTAAAACAATTCCGATAATGGCAAAAATGCCGAGTAATTTGAGCACCAATTCTCTGAATGGGATGGGTGACATTTCGAGGGTTGACTGAATGGTACCACCCGCAAAATGATATACAACGTAGAGCAGTCCCGTGGTAAAGATGGAGGCGATGACTCCGAGGAGTACACCCTCGACCATAAAGGGGAATCGGATGAATCGGTTGGTCGCGCCGACCGCCTTCATAATGCTGATTTCGAGCTTTCTGCTGAACATGGTGATTCGGATTGTGTTTGATACAATTACAAATGCGATGATAAGCAGCAGCCCGATTATCCACAGGCATCCGTTGCGTACAATTATACTGATATTGTTGATTCGTTTAGCGAGGTCACGGTGACTGTTTGTGGAGCTAACACCGGCAATCTGCTCGATTTCCTCAACGGTTTTATCGAATTTGCCGAGGTCCTTGAGCTGAATTCTGGCTCCGTTTGAAAGGGGATTTCCCTTTTCGCGCAGACGTTCAAAAACGGCTGCCTGCTCCTTGGTATAATTCTCGCCAAAGGTGTCGATAATTACGCTTTCAAGTCCCTCGTCGGCGGTGATGTATTCCGAACCTTCCGCCTTAACGTTTCTGAGATCTTTTACCTTTTCAAAGGCATCTTTACATTCTTTGTCGGTCAATTCTTTTTCAAAATAGACCATTACTACGCTTTGGTCGGCGAGATGACCCATCGCTTTGTTCACGTTTTCGGAAAGGACGATGGCAACGCCCATAATGAGCATACAAGCAACCAAAACACCCACCGATGCCAGTGACATCAGGCGATTGAGCCAAATATTTTTAAATCCTTCACCGACGAGATAACGGAAGCTTCTTAATTTCATACTTCGTCACCGCCCATCTCGTTAGTGTTGTCGAAGGCATTGTCACCGTCGGTCACATTTTCGCCTTCGGCAAAATATTCGTCTCCCTCAACGACATAGTCGTATTCGCCGTCGCCGTCGAGGTCGTTTGGTACGTCGGTTTCGCCACTGGTGTCGTAGCTATCGACATAATTTGCATTGTTTGCGAGGGTAAAATCGTCGCCTACCTCAACCTCTTCATAAGCGGTGTCGTCGCCGTATTCACCTTCGCCGTAATCGTCGTAATCGTCATAGAAGGCGGTATCGTAATCCTCGGAATTATCGGCTACGACGGTGCCGTTTTCTATCATAATAACTCGCTTGCCGAAATCGCGTACAAGCTGATGCGCGTGGGTTACCATGATAACCGTGGTACCTCTGCGGTTAATTTCGGAAAGAAGTTCTACAATTTCGTATGACATATTCGGGTCAACGTTACCCGTCGGCTCGTCGGCAATGATAATCGAAGGATTGTTTACAAGCGCACGGGCGAGTCCCACACGCTGCTGTTCACCGCCCGAAAGTTCGTCGGGCTTGCTTCTTGCCTTTCCGCTCAGTCCTACAAGGTTGAGGGCATACGAAACTCTGCGTCTAATCTCCATTTTTGACGCGCCGACGATGTGCATTGCAAAGGCAACGTTATCGTAAACGGTCATATTGGGAATCAGACGGAAGTCCTGAAAGACAATTCCCATTGTGCGTCTAAGCTTTGGGATATGTCTGCGTTTCATTTTTGAGAATTTGTAGTCGCCTACGATAATTTCGCCTGCGTTTGGCGTTTCCTCGTGCATGATGAGTTTCATAAATGTACTCTTTCCCGCACCGGAAGGGCCAACGACGAATACAAATTCGCCTTCGTGTATTTTAAGGTTAAAGTCACGTATAGCGTGAGTACCGTTTAAGTATGTTTTATATACGCCCTGAAACTCGATGAGCGGACGGGCGGTTTGAAGGACAAAATCCTCACTCATAAGGTTAACAACTCCATTAAAAATTAAGACTGATTAGTATTTTACAGGATTGGCTGTGAGATACTTCTTGACCATGAGGGCAATCTTGAATACAATCGCGTGGTCAAATTCGCGCAAATCGAGACCTGTAAGCTTCTTAATCTTTTCGAGACGGTAAACGAGAGTGTTTCTGTGAACAAAGAGACGTCTCGAAGTTTCGGAAACGTTGAGGTTGTTTTCGAAAAAGCGCTGAATGGTAAAGAGGGTTTCCTGGTCGAGTGACTCGATTGAGCCACGCTTAAATACTTCGCGAAGGAATGTTTCGCAAAGGGTGATGGGCAGCTGATAGATAAGACGGGCGATACCGAGATTATCATAGTTGCATATTGTTCTTTCGGTGTCGAATACCTTTCCAACCTCGAGGGCAACCTGCGCTTCTTTAAATGAACGTGCGAGGTCCTTTATACCTTCGACAATCGAGCCGATACCGATAACTGCGTGAACGTAGAATTCGGTCGAGAGGGTGTCCGAAATTGAACGTGCGAGCTTTTCGAGGTCGGCAGCTTCGACGTTTGACTTAATTTCCTTTACCAGAGCGATGTCGGTATCATTGATGTTGAAAACGAAATCCTTTGCCTTGTCGGGAAAGAGCTTTTGAATAATGTCAAAGATAGAGATGTCGTTGCGGCTGGCAACTCGGATGAGAAGAACGGCACGGCTGACATCGTTATTTAAGTGAAGCTCTCTGGCCTTTAAGTAAATATCTCCGGCGAGAATATTGTCGAGTATCAGATTCTTTATAAAGTTAGCGCGGTCATACTTTTCGTCGTAGAACTGCTTGATGTTCGAAAGCGAAACGGCAACAACCGAGGCATATTTTTCTGCCTGCGGGTCGATTCCTTCGACAAAGAGGATGTATTCGTTTGAACCTGTGTTACCGAATGCCTTGTATGTATATGCGCCCTTAACAAAGCTTTCGTTTGAGTTGGTGATGTTCATGGCGATTGAGCTGTGAGCTTCACCGATACGCACGAGGTCGCTGCAAGCGATTACCGTTCCTGTTTCGTCGATTACACCGATAACGCGGTCGATCGCATTGTGCATCTGATAAACAATACTCTGAAATAATCTGTTGGACATGCTAAAAAACCCTCTCTCTTTTTTACACATAATTTTTCGGCTGCCACTTGTCATAATATACAAAATTCTCCGCAAAGTTAGCCGATTATGTAAATTCACATATTCATTTTACACAAATCAAACTCATTTTTCAAGTCAAAATGCAAAAAAACCACAAAACAGGTTACAGAAATATTACAATTTACAATTTGTTCACATTTGTAATAAATTTACCAAAAAAGATTCCCAGTCTATATACAGTATGTCTGCTATTGTCAAAACCCCTATATCTTCTAAATGTGACCGCCGTACACAAAAAAGCTCCTCCCAAAACATGAGAGGAGCTTTGAAATATTTGGCAAAAAAATTGTTTCTAAATTAAGCCGTTTTTACAAAATATCGGTGCAAAAATGTTAAAAAACCTCGGCATTAGTCCATTATTCCGGTGTTAAAGAATGCCTCGGCGGCAAGGTCGTCGGCTGAGCCGTATTTAAACTCATAGTATTCGACCAGAGTGTTGCTCGGGTCAAAGTGACCGCGATAGTTCATTTTGCCGCTTTTGTCATAGTCGTATAATGAATAGTCGGCGGTGTAGCCGTTTTTAGCGTGTGTTTTCTGATACAGTTTGCCGTCGGCATTTTTTGTAAAGGTGTAGCCCTCAACGTTTTGCATAAAATCGGTCGAAATATATATTGTATGCAAATAGCTGCCGTCACGGATATAGTCCCAGGTGTAAACGGTGTTGTCACCTATCGTTTCCACCTTTTTGCGGACGAGGTTGCCGTTATTATCGTATTCGTACTTTGAGGTTCTGCGGAGTGCCTCCTCCTCATAGTAGTATTCGGTGTCGATTTTGCCGATGTTGTTAAATTCGTAGGTGGTGTAGCAAAGCTCGTTTCCGTCCTTGTCTCTTTCGGAGCGGTAAACCACCAGTCCGTTTTCGTCATAGTCGTAAACGGTTGAGCCGGTCTTATAATTATTCTTGTCAAAGGCGTTTACGGTGATGGTGCCTTCGACCGAATAATCGACGTCGTAGGTGGTTTTTAGCTTTCCTCCCGGAGCATACTTAAAGTAGCGGACAACGGCGTTTTGCGCCTTTGCTTCTTCCTTTGACGAGCTTCCCGACGGGGTGTATTCGGAAGGCACTTCCTCCGACGAAACATTTGAGCTTGTCGAAGTGGTGTCGGTGCTTCCCTTTTCATTTCCTCCGCAGGAAACGAGACAAAGCAGCATAGCCGCCGTCAAAATAATTGCAATCAAGCGTTTGATATTTTTCATAAAAAACTCCTTTTACCTAAAAAGCGGTTTCGGTGTGAAAATTACGTCACCTTTTTAAAAATTCGGCGAATGATAACC
>JAFOCB010000044.1 GCA_017381515.1 Clostridia bacterium
ATAAACCGCCAAGCCCTTTTCAGTAGCGTACAGCTTGAAGCAATTCAAGACGGGCAGCGAGTCGCTGTCTGAGGTTTTTGATGGCCCGTATCCGCACGATAAATCCTTCAATGGGCTCAATTTTTACTTGCGTAAAAACAAAGGCCCACCTTCGTATTTATCATGTCATTTTGTACTGAAAAGGGCTTGGCTTTTTTAAAAAAAGGTGAAAAAATTAATGAAAGAAAACAGTTTTACCATTTCATTCGAGCAGCACGATATGCCGTTTTTGAAAAAGCACGGATTGTTTAAGGCGATGCGAAAGGTACGCAATCACAACAAAAAGTATAAGGTGCCCTTTATCGACGACACCTATCAGTTAGCCCACACCTTATCAATCACGCGAAAGCAGCTTTTTGACCTTTCGCGAAACGCGAATAAGCACTATAAGCAGATTTTACTGAAAAAGCGCAAAGGCGGCGTGAGGGTTATTAACGCACCCGACCCCGAATTAAAGGATATTCAGCGCAGAATTTTACGCCGCATTTTGTATAAAAGTGAAATTTCAAAATATGCAACCGCCTACGCACCCGATAGAAAGCTGAAGGACAACGCTACTCCGCACGTTAATCACAAGTATCTGTTAAAAATGGATATAACCGACTTTTTCGGCAGTATCACCTTCCTCGAGGTTGTATCATCCGCCTTTAATTCAAAAATTTACCCGACGCAAATTGGCGCGATGTTAACCGCTCTATGCTGCAAGGACGAGGTGCTTCCGCAAGGGGCTCCGACCTCTCCCATGCTTTCGAATATAGTTATGAAAAACTTTGACAACGCGATTGGCGGCTGGTGTGAAAAGCGTGACATAACCTATACCCGCTATTGCGACGACCTGACATTTTCGGCCGATATTCCGCTATATAACGTATATCAAAAGGTGGAGGACATGCTTATACAGCGTGGCTTTGAGGTGAACGAAAGCAAAACTAAATTCATCACAAATTCGGGCAGACAAACCGTCACGGGATTGACAGTAAACGAAAAGGTGTCGATTCCGCGTGATTATAAGAGGCAGCTCCGTCAAGAAATTTATTACGCGCTTAAATTTGGGCTTTCAGAGAGCATTGTGCATGGCAATAAAACCGAGTTTATGGATTCTCGCGGGCCAAACTGCTGGCGATATTATCAGCATTTGAAAGGCAAACTCAACTATGTTTTTCAGGTCGAACCCAATAATATGTGGTTCAGAGATGCGGATGAAAAGCTGTGGGTTGCTTATATCCAACCCAATATGCGGTATCCTTATTGAGGTCTATTACATAAACACCCGATGCACCAAATTAGGTGCATCGGGTGTTGTATTTTTATAAGCGGTATGATAAAATATGAGTATCATATCTTTGGAGGTTGCTTTATGGAAGGTTTGGAACCGAAGAAATTAGCCCTTATCCGCATTTTACAGATTTTAAGGAAATACAGCGACTATGACCACCCTATGTTGCAGGAGGAAATCGCCGAAAAATTAGAGAGCGATTACAGCATTGTGCTTGAACGCAAGGCAATAAGCCGAAACATAAAGCTTCTTGGCGAGGCGGGTTATAGCATCGCATCTTCACGAGCAGGTGTTTATCTCGACGAGCGTGAATTTGAGGATGCTGAGCTTCGTATGCTTATCGACGGGGTGCTTTCGAGCAAGCATATCACCGCAAAGCATTCAAAGGATTTGATAGAAAAGCTCTGTTCAATGTCAAATAAGTATTTCCGCTCGCATATAAGTCACGTTTATTCGGTCAACGATTGGTCAAAAACGGATAACCAAGCGCTTTTTTATAACATCGAGCTCATTGACCAAGCTATTGACAGCCGTGTGCAGTTAAAATTCGATTATAATAAATATGGACTCGATAAAAAGTTGCACAAAACATATACAAATCGAGTTTCCCCTTACCAGCTCATTTTGCATAATCAGCGGTACTATTTGATGTGTTATAACGAGCATTTTAAGAATTTGAATTTTTATCGTGTTGATCGTATTACAAATATGACCATTGATGAGCGACCGGCAACACCGATAAAGAAGGTACCGGGTTACGAAAGCGGAATAAATTACAAGGAGCTATCTTCTGCGCTTCCGTATATGTACACCGACAAGTTGCAACCGGTTGAATTTATTGTGAATATCAGCGTTATCGACCAGGTGATTGATTGGTTTGGCACCGACATCAGAATAATCAAACGTGATGACCAAACAGCCACTGTTTCGCTCAAAGCAAGTATAAACGCGATGGAACATTGGGCGATGCAGTACATAAATCACGTAGAAGTAACAAAACCGACCGAATTGAGAAACAGAATAAAAGAAACCTTAAAAAAAGCCGAGGAAAAGTATAGGTAAGGGA
>JAFOCB010000005.1 GCA_017381515.1 Clostridia bacterium
CCATATTGCGCTTGGCAGAAAGGAACTAACGAAAATCTTAATGGACTTTTACGTGAATTTTACCCGAAAGGCAGAAACTTATCAAGAGTAAGTCCTACAACATTAAAAAAGAACCTGGCGTTGATCAACGCCAGGCCCAAAAAAGTTTTAGGTTTCAAAAAACCAGTCGATTTATTTGAATTTTCTCTCAAAAAGTGTTGCACTTAGTTTGACAATTCATCATATTTCGGATATTTTCCAAATATCACTCGCGTATTCGCTGATGGTCCTGTCGGATGAAAATTTACCGCTTGAAGCGAGGTTGACAAATCCTTTTTTAGAGAATTCCGCACGATTTTTTGTATCGCGGTTTAGTTTCATTCGTGCCTCGTAGAATGTTGTGAAATCAAGCAACAGATAGTATTTATCCGCCCTTTCATATTCTGAATCGGTGAGAAGTGAATCAAATATTTCCTTAAACACACCGCTTTTTCCATCATCAAAGGTGCCGTCAATCAAGGTGTTAAGCACCCTGTTGATTTTAGCGTTACATTCATATAATTTTTTTGGCTCGTATTCATCCTTTATCTCGTCGAGTGTGTCCACCGTCATACCGAAAATATAGTTATTTTCCTCACCGGCTTCGTTGACGATTTCAATATTTGCTCCGTCGAGAGTGCCTAGCGTAACCGCGCCGTTCATCATCATTTTCATATTTCCCGTACCGCTTGCTTCTGTGCCTGCGGTAGAAATCTGAACCGAAACGTCAGCGGCGGCAACCAACTTTTCCGCATAGGACACGTTGTAGTTGGGCAGGAAAACGATTTTCATATATTTCGAAACTTCTTTATCATTTTCAATCATTTTTGCTATTTCGTTGATGAATTTGATAATTCCTTTTGCTCGTCTGTATCCCGGAGCTGCCTTTGACGCAAAAATGAATGTGGTCGGCTCAAAGTCGGCTATCACGCCATCCTTTATATCGTAATAAATTGCAAGTAGTACAAGCGCGTTTAGCAGCTGCCTTTTGTATTCGTGTAGCCGCTTTATCTGAATGTCAAATACTGTGTCCGGATCGATTTTTATGTCGCAATGCTCACGCAAATATTCCGCCAACTGTTCACGCTTTTTCCTCTTTATTTTCATAAAGCTGTCGATAACTGCGCTATCATTTTCAAAGTCGTGCAGGTGGTGAAACTCACTCGTGTCGGTTACCCATTTGTCGTTCGAAAGTAGTCCCGTAATGAGTGCCGAAAGCTCATTGTTGCATAAACGAAGCCATCTTCTCTGGGTGATTCCGTTTGTTTTGTTTCGGATTTTGTTTGGATAAATCTTGTGCCAATCGGACAGGAGTTCATTTTTCAGTATTTCGGTGTGAATGGCGGCAACCCCATTTACCGCCGACGAAGCATATACGGCGAGATTTGCCATATTTACCGTATCACCCTTTATAATCGAAAGCTTATCGATAATTTCGCTGTCTATCTTTCTTTCGGTAAGCTCCTTTTTCATCGCCGTATCAATCTTTTCGATAATCGGAGCTATTTGCGGCAGGACCTCCTCGATAAGTGCCATATCCCATTTTTCGAGTGCCTCCTGCATAACAGTATGGTTGGTGTAATTAAAAATATTTTTTGCCATTTCAAGCGCCTTGTCAAAGGTGACTCCCGCCTCGGTCATGATGCGGATAAATTCGGGTATCGCAAGTACGGGGTGGGTGTCGTTAAGCTGAACGGTCGCGTATTTTTCGATTTCGTTTATACTACCGTGAGCAAATATTGTACGCTTGATAATATCCTGAAGCGACGCGGAGGTGAAAAAATACTGTTGTTTCAGACGGAGTTTTTTACCCTCCTTTTTTGTATCGTTCGGGTATAATACTCGCGAAATGTTTTCGGCATTGTTTTTGTCGGTCAGCGCCTTGTCGTATTCCTGTTCGTTGAATAGTATAAAATCGAATGGCTCAATCGGCTCGGCTTGCCATAATCGTAGTGTGCCTATATTGTCGGTACCATAGCCGATTACCGGCATATCATAAGCCACCGCGGTCACGCTCTGGTCACCGAAATGGACCGTCACCTCGAGGTCGTCTCGTCTTATCGACCAGGGATCGCCACCGCGTGTCCAGTCATCTATTTTTTCGACCTGCTCTCCGTCCTCAATTTCTTGCCTAAAAAGTCCGTATTTATATCTGATTCCGTATCCCATAAGCGGCAGATTGAGTGTAGTTGCGCTGTCCAAAAAGCATGCCGCAAGCCGCCCTAAACCGCCGTTTCCGAGAGCCGCATCCTCACAGCTTTCCATCTCTTTAAGTGACAGTCCCTTTTCGCCGAGCAGAGCATCAATTTTATCGGTCAGTCCTAAACAAAGCAGGTTATTAAAAATAGCCCTGCCGACCAAATATTCAGCTGAAAAGTAGTAGGCGCATCTCGTCTTTTTCTGTTTTTCGCGGCTTATCTTCCATCTTTCAGCAATTTGCGCGATAATCGAGCGTGACAATGCCGTGTGAAGCTGATTTGACGTGATTTCATTCAGCCCGTTTGCAAAAATGGCTTTTGATATAACTTCGGCCTCGTTAATTATTGTTTTATCGTTAATATTCATTTTCCGCCTCCGTAAATTGATATGTTTACAAAGGTATTTTTCCCAATAATAATAAAAAAATGCGAACGAGTGCAGTTTTAAAAGCGCTCATTCGCATTATTTTTTTAAATATAAACGATGTTTGTCATAATTCCCGGGGGAGTGATTTCAATAATTCCGTAGCTGTTTAGAATGCCTTTACCTGCCGAGCCGGGGTTGAGAATATACAGTCCGTCACGGTACTCATTATGCGCGATATGCGTATGCCCGTAAAGCATAAAGTCACATTCATTTCGCTTTGCTTCTGCTATCATTTCGCCGAAACCGAATTTAACGCTGAATGTATGTCCGTGCGCAATTAGAAACTTTTTACCACCTAAAAATATGATTTTTTCATTATCCGCGCTGCATCCGAGGTCACAGTTGCCCTTTACCGAAATGCAAAGCTTATTGTCAAAATAAAGCGAAAAATCCTCAAAGTCACGCCACCCGTCACCTAAAAAGATAAAGGCGTCGGCATCCCTTTGCGAAAGCCCGATGTCGATTAGATTTCCGCATTTTCCGTGCGAGTCGGACATTACAATAATTTTCATATCGTGTAACCTCGTATCATATAATGTATTGAAAAAAGTAAAAGGGTGATTTTATGAGCAATAATCAAGAAAATTTAATAAATTCGGCTGCGAAGCGGCTCGGTACGACCCCCGATGCAATCAAATCGGCCGTACAAAGCGGCTCGGTGGATAACCTGATTTCGAGTATGCCTCCCGAAGAATCCGAAAAGTTAAAAAAGTTTTTGTCAAACAAGGAGGCAACCGAAAAGCTTTTAAAATCGCCTCAGGTGCAGGAGCTGATGAATAAACTGATGGGTAATAAAAATGAATGACATTGTGTCCCAGCTTTCGTCATTTATCGAAAGCAAAGAGGGGATGGATACGGTAAAAAGCTTGGCAGAGTCGCTTATGTCTGGCGATTCAGACATTTCGTTACTGCTTTCGTCCATTGTACCCGATGTATCGTCCTCCATCCCACCACCGCCAAAAAAGGAGGAAAGTACAGATACCTCGCTTCCGATTTCGCCCGACCAGCTTTCGTCGATAATGCAAATTATGCGTGCGTTTAATAGCTCGTCTGATGATTCGAGGACACGACTGCTTTTAGCGCTTAAACCGCATTTGAGCGAAAAACGGCGTGAGCGAGTCGATAAAGCAATTAAAATTATGAAGCTCCTTGCAATAATGCCAATGATAACCGAAAGCGGTATTTTTAAATTATAGCACATTTATTTTATTATGAAAAGAGCGGTGTGAAAAATGGCCGAAAATATTACTCGAAATTCGAGATGGTCGCAAAGCGGCTTTGCTAATCGAGGGGATAGCGCACAGCATAAGGAAAAGCAGAATACAAGAAATCCAAACGAGCATCGCGGAGCAGGGCATAGCAACGAGCAAAGAGCGGAGCAACCGATAGCCAATCGTTCCCGCCTAATAATGCCCGATTACGTCCGACCACTCAGAAACGCAACCGTATTACAGCACCCATTTTCATCACCGCACCAACCTCCATCGCCGCATCAGCCTCCATCACCGCACCAACCTCCATCGCCGCATCAATCTCCATCGCCGCATCAGCCTCCATCGCCGCATCAGCCTCCATCACCGCGTCAACCTTTACCGTCGCACCAGCCCGTCAAAAGCGGTCTCGGCGGATTTTTAGACAAACTTAATTTAAAAAGCTTCGATTTAGATGCCGACAGAGCGCTTATTATAATGATGATGGCGCTTTTGCAAAAGGAAACCTTCGATGAAACGCTTATGCTGGCGCTGCTTTATATAATGCTGTGATTTTTTATATCAAAATCTGCCAATAATATTCTTACAATACTACAAGGAGAAAAATATGGCGGATTACAATTACTTAAAGGACAGAATAAGGGAAATGAGCATACCGTCAATGCTTTATACGGCAAGAGCGGTCAGGGACAGGAGTAATAAAAGCACCATCGGCACGGTTGCCGACATGGTCAGGTGCGGAATAAAATATTCAGCCGGCTACACCGATTATTACAACTGTGGCTTTGAAACCAAAAATGCAACCGAGCGCAGAAACACCATCACTCGTGGTGTTAACAATGACTATGTAAAGGCGCTCAACAGCGGCGAATTGCATGATTGCTTTAATGATAAGCGCCAGTTTTACCGACTTTATGTCGATTTTATTTCACGTGACTGGCTCGATTTGGAAAGGGTAAATGCACGACAACTTTGCACGTTTTTAGGAGGTGATACTACGGCAGTGGTTAGATCCTCCGATACAAAAGCGGAAAAGGACAGCTTTGTTCTCAATCTGCTCGGGATAAATGACTACGAGGATTTACGCGAGCGGCTGATCAGAATGGGACTGAATATAATAGAAAAATGTGTTAAACAAAATGAGCAGATGGAACGCCTTTGCGGAAACGCACTCGGCATAATTCGTGTAGTGACGGTTGGCGAAACGCCAGTTTTTTCTTGTCTCAATATTCGTCAGGGTAGAGCGTTTTTTACTGCCGCGATTGATGAAAAAACGGGTGTAGTAAAGGGTGGTGCCTTTGACCAAAACAATGGATTATATTACCGCCACCCGGTTACTAATAGGCGGTTTGACGGATTTCATATACCGTTATGGAACGAGGTGCTATCGACCGTTTTGGCGGCTTCAAAGGTGCTCACATCGGTTAATTATTGTGGGTGGGATGTCGCTGTTTTAGACGATCGAGCCGAGCTTATTGATGCGACCAGTTTTCCGCGTCACGATTTTTACCGCGTGTGTGATAATAGAAACCTGCGCGAAAAAATTGAAAGGGAAATGTATAGCGGAATAAAAAATAATCATAAAATTACCGTGAATAGAAAATAAAAAAATAACCTGTTGCATTGTTTAAATGCAGCAGGTTATTGTGTATTACTTTATTGTTCAGCGATAAGGTCGGTCATCGAATACATACCGGCACCTTTTCCTACCATGAATACCGCGGCTTTTACCGCGCCAACAGCAAAAACTTCCTTTGACCTTGCAGAGTGAGAAAGTGTGATAATTTCGTCACGTCCGGCGAAGATAACCTCGTGTTCGCCAACGATTGTACCGCCTCTGACCGCGTGCATACCGATTTCTTTCTTCGGCCGCTTTTCTCTGACAGAGTGGCGGTCATATTTGAGCTCGTAGGATTCTTCGAGCTGCTCGTTAATCGCATTTGCAAGCATGATTGCCGTTCCGCTCGGAGCATCAATCTTTTGATTATGATGTGCTTCGATAATCTCGATGTCGAAACTGTCGGCGAGTACGGCAGTTGCTTTTTTCAGCAGGTCGGCGAGCAAATTGATACCGAGCGTCATATTGAACGAAAAGAAAATCGGTTTTGTTTTTGAGGTTTCTTTAATCATTTCGGTCTGCTTTTCGTCAAAGCCGGTTGTAGCAATTACTGCGGGAGTATTCGTATCGTGAACATAGCTTAAAAGCGAGGAAAGTACCGACGGATGAGAAAAGTCGATAATAACATCGGCTTCACATTTTATGTCCGAAAACGAGGAAAAAACAGGGTAGCTTGAAAGCATAACCGCATCCTTGTCAACGCCGGCAACAATTTCGCAATCGTCACGCGAATCGACAATGTCGGTAATGAATTTACCCATTTTTCCGTTGCATCCGCTTAAAATAATGCGTGTCATTTTTTCACATCCTGAAATACTTTTATTTTGTGAGTCCAACCTTTGCCATTTCGGCTTCGAGTGCCTTTTGTGCTGCTTCGCTCATTCTGATGAGCGGCAGACGGCATTCACCCACGTCGTAGCCCATGATATTGAGCGCTTCCTTAACGGGAATCGGGTTAACGTCCGAGAAAAGCGCGTCAACGAGCGGCAAATATCTGAGCTGTAATTCGGTTGCCTTTTTAAAATCGCCGTCGAGAGCGTACTGGCAAATATCGTGTGTTTCCTGCGGTACAACGTTTGAAAGTACCGAGATAACTCCGAGTCCGCCGAGCGACATAATCGGAACGATTTGGTCATCGTTGCCCGAATAAATGTTGAGGTTCTCACCGCAAAGGTGTGCAATCTGAGCAACGGCAGAAATGTCGCCGCTTGCTTCCTTTGTAGCAACGATATTCTCGATTTTGGAAAGCTCCATGTAGGTTTCGGGCTTGATATTTGTGCCCGTTCTAGAAGGAACGTTGTATAAAATCACCGGCAAAGTAGTGCTGTTTGCAATAGCGGTAAAGTGAGCAATGAGTCCTGCCTGTGATGTCTTGTTATAATAAGGGGTAACAACGAGCATAGCGTCAGCACCGGTCTGTTCGGCGAGGATTGCCGTTTTAACGGCAAAGGCGGTGTCGTTGCTTCCGGTACCTGCGATTACGGGAACGCGACCCTTTGCAAATTCGACCGTCTTTTTAATTACCTCGATATGCTCATCAATGTCGAGTGTAGCCGATTCGCCGGTAGTTCCGCAGGCAACGATTGCGTCGGTGCCATTCTGAATTTGGAATTCAACCAATTCTTCGAGCTTTTTATAGTTTACAGAACCGTCCTGATTCATAGGTGTAACCAGCGCAACTGCAGCACCGGTAAAAACAACCTTTTTCATAACTAATTCCCTCCAAATTTATTTATCAGTCGAGATAACCCATTGCGCAAAGGAGTTCGGCCATTAAAACGCCACCGCCTGCAGCACCTCTGAGGGTGTTGTGTGATAAACAAACGAATTTATAATCATACTGTGTGTCCTCGCGCAGACGACCTGTAGAAATAGCCATACCGCCTTCGAGATCACGGTGCAATTTTGCCTGAGGCATATTATCCTCGGTGAAATAGTGGATAAACTGCTTGGGAGCGCTCGGGAGATCGAGTTCCTGTGCCTTTCCGCTGAAGTTAGCCCAAACGTCGAGGATTTCTTCCTTTGTCGGCTTTTTATCAAAGTTTACGAAAACAGCGGCTGTGTGTCCGTCAGAAACGGGTACGCGTAAGCACTGAGCAGTAAATGCAGGGCTTGTAGCGGGGACAATCTTGTCACCTTCGATTTTGCCCCAAATTTTAAGCGGCTCTTTTTCTGATTTTTCTTCTTCGCCACCGATATAGGGGATAACGTTATCAACCATTTCGGGCCATGTGTCGAATGTCTTTCCTGCGCCTGAAATTGCCTGGTATGTGCAAACGAGAACCTGCTTTACGCCGAATTTTTCGTCAAGCGGATAGAGTGCAGGAACGTAGCTTTGGAGAGAGCAGTTTGACTTAACTGCGATGAATCCGCGCTTTGTGCCGAGACGCTTTCTCTGTGCGTTGATGATTTCGGCGTGGTCGGCATTGATTTCGGGGATGATCATAGGAACGTCATCGGTGAAACGGTTAGCCGAGTTATTGGACATAATGGGGCATTCTGCCTTTGCATATTTTTCTTCGAGAGCTTTGATCTCGTCCTTTTTCATATCAACGGCACAGAAGGCAAAGTCAACCATACCTGCAACGGTCTCAACGTCGGCTTCGGCATTGTAAACGGTCATCTGCTTGATCTTATCCGAAAGGGGAGTCTGCATCTTCCATCTGCCGCCGAGAGCTTCCTCGTATGTTTTGCCTGCCGAACGGGGACTTGCAGCGAGTGCGGTGATTTCGAACCACGGATGATTTTCGAGCAGGGTGATGAAACGCTGACCAACCATACCGGTAGCGCCAATAATGGCAACCTTATATTTTTTCATTTTTTAGTTCCTCCTTGAAGGGTAGCCATTGGTAAAAAACCATTGAAAACCGAGCGTCTATCCTTTATAATGGTGAATGTGCAGAAAAAAAGACGTCGTTTGTCTAATTATGAAATATCAATCGGCTACATTAAATTTACATAGATATAATTTTATCATTTATGACCCTTGTTGTCAAATTATTTTATGCGTTTATTTACAATAATGATACAGTTTAGCAATAGTGGAGAAAAAGAAGTATGAAAAAAAGTGATTTTTATTACGATTTGCCCGAAAACCTGATAGCTCAAACGCCTGTCGAGCCG
>JAFOCB010000009.1 GCA_017381515.1 Clostridia bacterium
ACGGTAATCGTGATGCATAAATGCAGGTTCAATCTGCCACGGGCCGACGAAATTAAAGTTGTAGCCATCCTTCTTTAACATATCATAAAGATAGCTGCGATAGCCACTGCTACCCTGGGTTCCCTGTGTCAAGGAATCGCCGAGAAGCATAATGTTGATGCCGTCATTTTCGGGTTCGGTATATGGTTTAAGCACACCTGTTTCCTCCGTTTCTGAAACGGTTGATGAATCGTTTTTGCTATCCGAATTTTTATCATTTGATGCTGTTTTGTCTCCGCAAGCGGACAGTAAAACAAGCATCGAAAGTGCCAAAAGTAAAGCTAATATCTTTTTCATATTCTATTCACCTCAATCAACCGTTTACGTATTCGATACCTTCGCAGCCCATAAACGCATCGCCCGATGCACCCTTTTCATTGGGGTAAATTACCTTCTTTAACGAGGTGCAGTTTGCGAATGACTTTGAGCCAATGCCGATACTCTTACACTTTGAAAAATCGAGAGTTTGAATGGCTGTGCAATATCTGAACGACTCTTTTCCGATAGTGGCAAGGTTTTCGCCGCAATTTATCTTTTTAAGTGCTGAACAGCCGGTGAAGGCATAGTCGCCTACACCCGTTGCAAATTCGGGCATTGTAAACTCCTCTAAGCTGGTGCAGTAGAAGAAGGTTTCCTTCGGGATGCCGCCAAGGTATTTGGGCAACGATACCTGCTTCAACGATGAGCAGTAGTAGAATACCGACTGCGGAAGATTGGAAACCGAATCGGGAATAACACAACTTTCGAGGGATGAACAATGATTGAAGGCATAGCTTCCGAGCGTAACGAGATCGAGAGGAAGTTCGATACTTTTAAGTCCTGTGCAGTAGGAGAATGCAAAGTTACCGATGTTTGCCACCGATGAAGGCACCTTTATACTTTCGATTGTGCTAATATCGGCAAAAGCGTTGTCACCGATAGAGGTAACGGGAATATCATCGACTCTCGACGAAATTTCGACCTGCTTTTTGTTTCCGATATAGTCGATAACCGTAGCATTGTTATTGCTTATGTAGTAAACAAATTCGCCGTCGGTGTATTTACCCTCTTCGAGTCCGCTTTCACCCGTGGGATTGTTATCATCGCGGACTGTAAATGCGGGCTTTGACGATTCGAGTGTGGAAGATGACGGAGCAGTTTCTTCACCGCCGCCACACGAAGCACACGCCGACAAGGTAAAAGCACAAACGCTCATTAACGCTACCCTCTTTATCACATATAATAAAATTGATTTTTTCATTCATTATACCTCCAAGTAAACATATAATGTGATTTTATCACAATTCGTATAATTTTCCAATCGCAAAGAAATACAAATATTACCGAATATTATTGTGCAATTTGGCGCTTTATCTTTTCTTCATCGGCGGTAACGTAGATGGTGCTTTGCCCTTCGTATATGACCATTCCAAGTCTGGCTCCCGACGGCTTTTTCACCTTTGCTGCGCGGACGTAATCAACAGGTACCGACGAGGAATGACGTCCCTTTGAATGATAGGCGGCAATTTCCGCAGCTTCAATTATGGTCGTGTCGGGGACTTCTCCGCCCCGCGCATCAATGATAACGTGGGCTCCGTGGATGTCCTTTGTATGCAGCCAGATATCAGTGTGCTCGGCAGTTTTTAACGTGAGAATGTCGTTCTGTCGATTGTTTCGACCGACGTATATGTCAAAGCCGTCGCTCGACCTGTAATGATGGGGTGGTAAAGCGCGATTTTTTTGTTGTTTTTTTGCCGATGCTTGACGGCGAATGTATCCGCTGTCGGCAAGCTCGGCTCTGATTTCGGCAATATCACTTTCGCACTCTGCCCTCGATAACGCGTCAAAGACACTTTCGAGATATACCATCTCCTGCTCAGCATCGCTAATCAGCTTT
Source organism: Clostridia bacterium (assembly GCA_017381515.1). Classification (GTDB taxonomy): domain Bacteria; phylum Bacillota; class Clostridia; order Oscillospirales; family Acutalibacteraceae; genus UMGS1976. The sequence continues at coordinate 1,916 of JAFOCB010000009.1, forward strand.
GACAGCATTTCCTCGGCGGTGTGCGCTTTTTTATAATCCTTGAAGTATTTTGCGGCATTTTGAGCGGGGGTTAATCGCTCGTCGAGTTTTATTCGCAGGGGTTTACATTCCGGGTCATAGTAATTGATGACCTCGCAAACGGTGGCTCCTCTTTCAATCAAGCCGATATTCACCTTTAAAAGTTCACCGCAAATTCGCAAATCTTCTTTATTCTCGCAAGCTTTAAGCTCGGCTCGTTGCTTATTTATCTTTCGCGAAAGTCGTTCGACCGAATTGGTAATCAGCTTCATCAAATCGGCCGTCCTGCGCTTCATATTCTCCTGATGGCGACGCTCGGCATAGAAGGAATCGAGCAGACCGCTGAACGAATCGGTGGGCTTACATTCCGCCATTTTGCCGTACTGGGTAATCGGAATATACGAAAAATCGTAAGGGGTTGTACCCGACCTGAGAAGCAAATTCGGTTGCCCATTTTCGATGCCCGACTTTACCCTTTCGAGCATACCGATAAGCCGCATATACCCCGTATCGTCAAGGGTTTCGGCATCGGCACCTTCGGTCGCGTAAAAGGCGATTTCACGCGCAACGAGTGGTGACACACCGTCGAGCAAACCGAGTAATCGGTCGGAAATCCGCCCTTGCGAATCACGAATCCTAGCTGCAACCGCTTTGACATCGGCGGTGATGAGGGAATTTTTATTCTGTGATTCGGGGGGCTCATAAATAGCACCCGGCAGAATTATTCTCTTTCCCGTTTCGACCGACGTGCGACGAAGCGCATCGATTATTCGGTTACCTTCTAGCAGGATAATGTTCGAATTTCGTCCCATTATTTCGATGAGAATCGACACGGTTATTTGGTCGCCAAGCTCGTTATAGGTATCGAAATCGAAGCGCACAGCCCTTTCGAGCCCGTCCTGATGCGAGCCGACATATCTCGCTCCAGTGAAATACTTTCGCATGAGCATACAGAACATGGGCGGCTGGGCAGGATTTTCGTAATTTTGGTCGGTGAAATGGACTCGTGGGTCGCTGATTGTGAAAATCAGCTTACCCGAAAAGCCGCGCTTGTGCAAGGAAACGATAATCTCATCCCTCGACGGCTGATTCACCTTATCGACGCGTGTTTCGGCGGCAACAAGGTCTATTTCGCGTCGCAAATTATATAAAAAGGCACCATCAATCGGCATATTATCATCTCCTTTATATTAAATGTAAGTGCTTTGGTTAAATATATTTTGCAGGGTCGGTTTCGTCAAGTTCAACTATTTCGATGTCGTTAAAACGCATAGAAAGCCGCTTTACGATGGCCGGTTTGACCACCGATTCGGTTGCGAAATGACCGCAGGAATAGATGCCGACCGACATCTCCTTTGCGGCTAAATTGATGTGGTGCTTTGTTTCGCCTGTGACGAGAGCGTCGCAACCGTTTTCCGCCGCTAAAAAGAAAAATTCCTCACCTGCACCGCCGCAAACTGCAACCTTTTTGATATTCTTATTCGGTGCGACGTATTTTACCATACCACAACCGAGCTTTTCCTTTAAATATGCAGCAAAGTCGTCGGCGGTCATTTCGGCAATTTCGCCCATTCTCATCAAAGGTGCGGTACCGTCTCCGCTATCGACCGCGACAACGCCCGAAAGCCCGATTTTTTCGGCAAGGGCATCGTTGACTCCGCCGTCAGCCGCGTCAAGATTGGTGTGCATACAAATAGCGGCAATCCCTGATTTTATCAGCATTACGGCAGAATTATTATTAGTCAGTTTTTTGAGCGGTGAAAAGATTACGGGATGATGTGAAACGATAAGCTCCGCACCCATTTCCTTCGCCGCCAAAATGGTTTCGGAAGTAATGTCGAGGCACACCGCGACTTTTTTTACGCTGTCGGTTTCGTTATCGACGAGTAGTCCGACATTGTCAAAACCGAGGGCGGTTTCGGTAGGCGCCCAGTCGGCGAGAAATTTATATATTTCCTTTTTTAATGCCATAATCATTCACCGAGTCTTTCTTTTATTTTAGCCAAAGTTTCATTCAGTTTATCGGTTTCAGGGTGGTCACCCTTTGCCTTTTCGAGAGAGGAAAGTCGCCTTTCGATACGTGCGATTTGACGCAGAAAATAATCTCTACCCTCGGGCAAATCGGGCTTTACCTCACCTATGTAGCGGTAGTCGTCGGTCGGCTCATAGCCGCCACCCTCATAGCCGCAAAGCATTACGGTATAAAGTCGCTTTGCGTCATAAACGGGCTTTTCCTCGCGAATTACAAAACCATTTTTGCACAAATATTCGCGCAAATCCTCCACCGAGGTCATCGGCTGGAATATGAAGGAATATTTTTTGTCCTTTACCCACGGAGAAGCCGACAAAATCCACGAAATGAGGTCTCCGCCCATTCCTGCGATTACGATATGGTCAACCTCGTCTGGCGAAATTTCTTTCAACCCGTCTGAAAGGCGCGTTTCGATAACTGATGACAGTTCCGCTTTTTCGATATTCTTTTTTGCGCTCGAAATGGGTCCCTCGCCAATATCGCAGGCAATCACCTTTTTTACCCGATTTTCTTTAACAAGTTCAATCGGCAATATCGCGTGGTCGCACCCTACATCAACGACCAAAGCGCCGCCGCAGACAAAATCTGCGACGGCTCTCAGTCGGGCATTAAGCGCCATGATTATTCCTTTGACGCAAAAAATGCGTTAATCTTTTCAATCATTTCGTCGGCTGAAACATTGTGCACTGCACATGCCTCGCCCAAGCTCTCGCCGCGTGATGCGGGACAGCCCAAACAATGCATTCCCATTTCGAGAAAGAATACTGCAGTTTCCCTATCGGCGTCGAGAATGTCGCCGATGATTGTATCCTTAGTTACCTTCATTTTCAATTTCCTCCTTGGTATCCACTTTACCTGTCATGATATTTTTAAATTGCTCTGCGTCCATTTTTTCATTTTCGACGAGGTATTTTGCGACCGCGTCAAGCTTGTCTCTATGCTCGGTGAGAATCTGCTCGCCCTTCTTATACGCAGTGGTGATAAGACGGTGAACCTCGGCATCAATCTTTGCCGCAACCTGTTCGGAGCAGTTGTTTGTCTGACCATAGTCGCGACCGAGGAATACCTCCTCATTTTTGCTACCATAGAGAATAGGTCCGAGCTCGCCGCTCATACCAAATTTGACAACCATATTTTTAGCCGTCTGGGTTGCGCGTTCGATGTCGTTAGCGGCTCCTGTCGAAACGTCGCCGAATACAATCGATTCAGCAATTCGACCGCCGAGAAGCATAACAAGTTCTTCCTCCATCTCGCTTTGATAACGCGAGAATTTGTCCTCGCTCGGAAGCGAAATGGTCATACCGAGGGCTCTACCTCTCGGGATAATAGTAATCTGATGAATTTCATCCTGTGTCGGCAGATAGTAGCCGGTGATAGCGTGACCTGCTTCGTGATAAGCGGTGTTAAGCTTTTCCTTATCCTTCATTATCCAGCTCTTTTTCTCTGCGCCGGCGATAACCTTGATGGTGGCTTCCTCGATATTTTCCTCGGTGATTGCCTTCTGTCCGTTACGTACGGCAAGCAAAGCCGCTTCGTTAAGCAGATTTTCGAGGTCGGCTCCGGTAAATCCTGCCGTTGCCTTTGCAATCGTTTTGAGTTCGACATCGGGACCGAGCGGCTTTCCTCTGGCGTGAACCTTGAGTATCTCCTCGCGTCCCTTTACGTCAGGGTAGTTAACCGTGATTTGACGGTCGAAACGTCCCGGACGAAGCAACGCCTTGTCCAAAATGTCGGGACGGTTGGTAGCGGCAATAATGATGACACCCTGATTTACACCAAAGCCGTCCATTTCAACCAGCAACTGGTTAAGCGTCTGTTCACGTTCGTCGTGACCGCCGCCGAGACCTGCGCCTCGCTGACGTCCTACGGCGTCAATTTCATCGATAAAGATGATTGCGGGTGAATTTTTCTTTGCTTGGTCGAAAAGGTCGCGTACACGCGATGCGCCTACACCGACAAACATTTCGACAAAGTCAGAACCCGAAATCGAGAAGAAGGGTACTCCTGCTTCACCTGCGACGGCTCGCGCAAGGAGTGTTTTACCCGTTCCGGGAGGGCCTACGAGAAGGACACCCTTCGGGATTCGTGCGCCCATATCGTTAAACTTTTTAGGATTCTTTAAGAATTCGACAAGCTCCTCGAGCTCCGCCTTTTCTTCATCGGCACCTGCAACGTCGGTAAAAAGTGTCTTTCGTCCGTCGTCGGTGAGCTTCTTTGCCTTTGCCTTTCCGAAGCCCATTGTCGAGTCGCCGCCCATCATTTTTCCCATTCTCTTTGACATAAAGATAAAGAAAATTACTATCATTGCCACCGTGAGCAAGGTAGGCAGGAAGGAAACTATCCACGAGCCCTCGTTGCCGGGAAGATAGTTGTATTCTATTTTGTCCTTTTTCTCGGCCGTCTTATTATGCTCGACGAGATATTCGTTTATATCATTATAAAAAATTTGAGAATCGGGAACGGTGTATTTATATGTTTTATTATCCGAGCGTTGCTTATAGGTCAATTCGCGACTGGTAATATTCAGCTCGAATTCGGATATTTCGTTTGCATAAAACTTTTCTACGATGGCAGAATAATTCTGCTTATCGACCGTCTTATTCACATTGATAACGGCAAAAATGCAAACAAAAATGAGTATTGGAATTAAAATAACCAGAAGGGTATTTCGTACATTCTTTTTCAAAAAAACATCTCCTTAAAAAATAGGTTATATCCTCGCAATTACTTTTCGTAAACCGACGGCTTTAACACGCCGAGATAGGGCAAATTGCGGTATTTTTCGTCATGATCGAGTCCGTAGCCAACAACGAATTCGTCGGGCACGTCAGCACCGACATAGTCGGCGGTA
>JAFOCB010000045.1 GCA_017381515.1 Clostridia bacterium
AGCACGCGGAGGAGGAAGGAATCGAGTTCCGTCTGCTCTGCAATCCTACCGAAATTCTCGGATATAACAACCCCGATGACGCGAGAGACCCCAAAAACGGCTTCGTTACGGGTATGACTTGCGTCAGAATGGAGCTTGGCGAGCCCGATGAGCGCGGCAGACGCCGTCCCGTAGTGATCCCCGACAGCGAATTTACCATTGATGTTGATACCGTCATTATGTCTATCGGTACTTCTCCCAATCCTCTGATCAAATCCACAACAGAGGGCCTTGAAGTCAACCGCTGGGGTGGCATTGTCGTGAACGAGGACGGTCTGACATCGAGAAATGCAGTATATGCAGGCGGTGATGCAGTTACAGGAGCAGCTACCGTTATTTCGGCTATGGGCGCGGGTAAAACTGCGGCAAAGGCGATTGACGAAGCTCTCACAAAGCAAGATATATCAATATAGTCAATACGGCTATAACAAATTGGTATTTCACAAATCAACAATATAGTGATATAATTATGATGTCAACCATACAGTTGTCCTCGTCCATAACGATGAGTCCGCCCGAGCCCATCATCAAAGGCACTCATTTTAGACAGAACATCTGGGGAAAGGTCGCTTTAGGAAGAGGCGGCCTTTCTTTTTTATTTTGTAATATTATAAGCAAATTACTAAATAGTTATTGAAAAATCGCTCGAAATATGATATAATAACCGCAGAACGTCTTGCTATGCAAGCCGTTGCGCTTCGCGCTATGCGCACTGTCGTGCGCTTGCGGAATTGAATCACGGCGTAAAAATGCCCTTGCAAGCAAGCATTTTTACTTGTGATATAATATACGCAGAAAGCCTTGCTTCGCAAGTCTTTGCAAATAATGAATACGAGAGAGGCAACCGTTATGATGATACGCCAACCTTCTCCTCCGTTCCAAACAGTACAATTACATAGAATGCGTAAGCAGTTTCGTCAAATTGATGAAACTGCTTATTTTTATTGATAATGCAATTATCGATTATGGTTATATCGATACGCATAATACCGATATAACATTTTAATTATTCCCAAGAAGCCGATCGTGTGTTAAAATATTAACAGTTCGACAAGGAGGTGGCAAATGAACGGATATTCTATCCCAAAGGCGACGCTCGGACGGCTTCCGCAGTATCTTGAATATTTGAGAAGCTTACCCGAAATACGCCGCACAATATCGGCAACTGTGATTGCCAAGGCGTTATCGCTCGGCGACGTTCAGGTTCGTAAGGATCTTGCGGTTGTCTCGGGTGCAGGCAAGCCCAAGATTGGTTATGAAACCGATAAATTGATTACCGACATTGAAAGCCATCTCGGGTATGAGCGGCTGACAAACGCAGTTCTCGTAGGAGCAGGAAAACTCGGCAGAGCGCTTCTTGATTACGATGGATTCGAGAATTTCGGAGTGAAGATCATTGCAGGCTTTGACTGTAACGAAACGGTGCTTACTAAAGGTACAAAGGATATATTGCCAATCCGAGATATCGAAGTTTATTGTCGTGAACACGATGTAAAGCTCGGAAT
>JAFOCB010000046.1 GCA_017381515.1 Clostridia bacterium
GGATTAGCGCGAACCGGAATAGCCGTTTGTGATAAGGGCGAAACACTCGCTTTTCCTAAGGAGGTTATTTTCGAAAAAAATGAAGAACGTTTGGTTGATAAAATCATTAGTGTAGCAAAGGAAAATATGGTCGAATTGATTGTAGTCGGATTGCCGAAGAACATGGATGGAAGTCAGGGCTACCGTTGTGATGAATGCCGCCATACTGCGCAAATGATTGAAGATAAGTCCGGGATAAAGGTTGACTTTTGGGACGAAAGATGCACCACGATTATTGCGGCATCCAATCTGAATGATACCAACGTTCGAGGAAAAAAGAGAAAGCAAGTAATTGATAGCGCCGCAGCTACAATTATTTTGCAGGACTATCTCAATTACAGAAAAAATAGCAAATAAAATAAACCCGAAAAGAGTGGATGATTGATAACGTCGTAATCTTTTCGGGTTTTATATTTTGTTAAATTATTTCTTCAATCAGCGCGTCAACCTTTTTCTTAACTACCGAGCTGATGTACGCCATAAGCATAATAGTTAGTCCTTTTTGCAGGCGTTCCTTTGATGATGCGGACGGCATTTTGTATTCACCGAGCAGTTTGAGAACATACGCAGGGACATTGTCGGGTGTGAAGTTGATTCTTCTGTCAATGTCGATAATAGCGGTGCATAGGATATGATAAAGGTCCTGCTCCTCGATAATATCATCGCTTGATTCAGCCGATTTGTTACAAACGAAATTCAGCAAATCATCGATTTTTTCTAACTGAATTGTATCACGCAGAATGTTGATAATAAGAATACGTGAAAATGATGTTTCCTCATATTTTTTGCCGTTTGTGACCTTTATCCAGCCGCGTTTAACCCAATTTTGCACAGTTGAAGCAGGGAGACCGGAAATTGACGTAACTTGCGAAAGACTGAGTCCCTTTGCCGCTGAAAAAAGCACGTCAATATTAGAAAACATCATGGATGTTTCGTTATTCAAGGGCAAGTTAGTCCCTGGTATATGTTTTGCAGACATACAATCTCTCCTCAGGTTCTTGTGAACTTATTTTAAATTATAGTGATTATATCACATTGTTTTATAAAATGGAATAGTTTTTTGAAAAATTTTCTATCTATTGTGCATTTTTCTCTTTTATTTTGTATGTATATTTGTTATAATATATTGATTTTATATAGATAGATGGAAATGAGAATGTCAAATAAGTTTTTCAAAAGTCTTGGTAAATTTGTTTTTTTGACTTTGATTGCATTTAAGATTGTTGCATCGGCTTTAATTTTCATTCGTCCTGAAACTTTTATGGATAATCTGTATCCTTTTGGCATCTTTTCGCCGTTTATGCTTTGTGCCGTAGCATATACTGATATTTCTCCTTGGTTAATGGCTACATTGTTGTTAATAGCTTGCATATTAGTTTTATCATTACCGATTTTTTGTATCCTGCTTGTTGTGAATAAAAGAGGATCAAAAATATCACTAAACAGTATTACGGGGTTCTTTGTAGTGGAAGCTATGTGTTTTTTAGCAAGCTTTTTATTCGGTGATTACAGCTTTGGTAAAGTTTTAGGAATAGTTATAAATTTGATGTTAATTCTTGTTTTGCGCAAATCTTTTAAAAATGATGATTAAGGCAATTTGATTGCTATTATCGTTACAGATTTTAAAACGAATTACTGTGACAATCAAAATCGTTTATTTGAGAGATAGTTATCTAATAAACTCGACTAAATTTTTATAAAGGAAGATGTTTTGATTGCAGCTTTTAATTGATGGTATCAATATAAATTACAATGACGTTGGCGAGGGAACTCCTGTTTTGATGCTTCACGGATGGGGTTCTTCGTGCGATGCATATAATCTTATGACAAAGGCGTTTTGCGATAAATTCCGTATGATTTCGCTTGACTTTCCTGGCTTTGGAAAAAGTGATATGATTAGCGAGCCGTGGGATGTCGAAAGATATTGCAAGGTTACTCTCGAATTTATTGAGCAACTTGGTTTAAAGGACTATATCATCATCGGTCATTCCTTTGGCGGTAGAGTAATAATAAAGCTTTCGGGTACAGGTCGAATTAGTCCGAAAAAGATTGTTTTAATCGATAGCGCCGGTGTTTTACCAAAGAGGTCGTTAAAGTCAAAAATCAAGGTTGCATCGTTTAAAACGGTTAAATGGTTTTTACAGTTACCCGTTATTCGCAACTATTCCGAGAATGCTCTTAATAAGGCACGCGGTTATTTCGGCTCGGCGGATTATAACAGCGCACCGCCCATACTTCGCCAAACATTGGTAAAGGTTGTAAACGAGGATTTGGTGCCTTATATGGACAAAATTTCAGCTCCGACGTTACTCATTTGGGGCGAAAACGACACGGCAACACCGCTTCGTGATGCTCATATTATGGAGAGTAAAATCAAGGATTCGGGACTCTGCGTAATCAAAGGAGTCGGACATTTTTCGTTTGTTGAGCGACCCTATGAGGTCCATGCGATACTAAACAGTTTCTTTGGGGGATAAGTAGATGCTTACACTTATTTCAATTATAATTGCGGCGGTTGCTGGTATGTTTGCGCTGACACGTCAGCTTCACATGCTACAACAGAATTCGTATTTTAATTCACGTTATTTATCGTGGGCGAAGGAATATTTCGGATTTAAAACGATTTTTTCATTCTTTTTGTTTGTAATTTTATGTTCGTTTATTAAAATTGAATGGCTTGTACTTTCGATAGTTTGCGTACTTTCGCTTATTAAGATTATGCATACCTTTTCGTTTCAGAAAAAGGCAATCAAGCCACTCGTTTTCACCGCAAGGGTAAAGAGAATGTACGTTACGGCAGGGATTGTTTTTGCGGCATTGTGCGTATGTGCGTTCCTGTTTGAGAATGTTGCGAGTTATTTGCTCATAGCTTGTCTTGCATTTTTCTGTTTCCCGGGAATTGTTGCTGTTATGGTCAATTTAATCAATGCGCCGATTGAGAATTTGGTTAAGCTGTGGTACATCGGCGACGCAAAGAAAAAGCTGCGTTCTCTTGATAAGATGAAAATTATCGGTATTACCGGCAGCTACGGAAAAACAAGCACAAAGCATATTTTAGCGCGAATTCTGAATGAAAAGTATAACGTCTGCTTTACACCGGGCAGTTTCAATACTCCGATGGGCGTAGTTAGAACAATTAGGGAATATATGAAGTCCCAAACCGAAATTTTCGTATGCGAAATGGGTGCAAAAAACGTCGGTGACATTGACGAAATTTGCCGAATAGTAAAGCCCGATATTGCAATGATAACTTCGGTTGGTCCCCAGCATCTCAACACCTTTAAGTCGATTGAAAATATAGTAAAGACAAAGTTTGAACTTGCCGATTCGGTAAAGAAAAAAGGTGGAAAGGTATATCTTTCGACCGATAATAGTTACATTAACGCAAAAAGCGGCGAATATGATTCGGTGACCTATGGCACAAATTCAGATAGTGCATATCGAGCCGAAAATATCACCTGCGGACCTGCGGGAACCAAATTTGACGTTGTATATAACGATAATCGAGTTGCTCTTTCGACCAAGCTGCTTGGAATGCACAACGTAATCAATATCACAGGTGCGGTCGCGATTGCGATTGAGCTTGGAGTTGCTGAACGTGATATTATTTTCGCCGTGTCAAAGCTTGAACAAACCGAGCATAGATTGCAGCTGAAACCCTTTATAAAAGGTGCAACCTTGATTGACGATGCGTATAATGCAAATCCCGAGGGATGCATGGAAGCTGTGCGAGTTCTCGGTTCGTTTGACGGAATGAAAAAGGTGATTGTTACACCGGGACTGGTTGAGCTTGGCGAGAGAGAATATCAGTGTAACTATGATTTGGGACTTCAATGTACCAAGTATTGTGATGAAATCATCCTCGTCGGTAAAGAAAGGTCAAAGCCGATGACCGATGCGATTGCGACTACCGATTTTGATAAAAATCATCTTCACGTAGTTGCATCTTTCAAGGATGCGGTTGCTATAATGCAGAATATGCTTGACGCAAATTACGCTGTATTATTTGAAAATGACCTACCCGATAATTACGCAAAATAAGAAAAGGGGCTATATGAAATGAAAACAAAAGTTGCTATATTTTTTGGCGGAGTTTCGGTTGAACACGAGGTGTCGATAATTTCCGCAGTTCAGGCCATGCACAGCATGGATAAGGAAAAATACGAAATAATCCCGATTTATATTACAAAGGATGGCGCTATGCTTTATGGAGAAAAGCTTGGCGACATCGAAACATTCCGCAGGCCGTCGCTTGCTACGCTCAAGGACGAGTTTGAGGATGTTATGATTACACGCGACGGAGATACCGTTTGCATTTATTCTAAAAAAGGCGGTTTCGGTCGCAGAAAGCCGATAAATTCATTTGATATTGCGTTTCCGATTGTCCACGGAACAAACGTTGAGGACGGTGCCCTTTCGGGTTGGTTTGAGCTTCTTGGCGTTCCTTATGTTGGATGCGACATTTTGTCAGCCGCGGTTGGAATGGATAAAGCGGTGTTCAAGGATGTTCTCAGTGCTGCTGGTATTCCTGTACTTCCGTACGTAACTTTTTTTGGCAAGGAATGGGCTACCGACAAGGATAATATAATCGAAAAAATCGAGTCAACATTCAGCTATCCCGTTATTGTAAAGCCCGCTAACCTCGGCTCATCGGTAGGAATTAGTAAGGCAAAGGATAGACGTTCTCTCGAAGAAGCGGTTGACCTCGCAACTTCATTTGCGCAGAAAATACTTGTCGAACGCGCAGTAACCTCACTCAGAGAAATCAACTGCTCGGTACTCGGTGATATGGACGAATGCAAGGCATCTGAATGCGAAGAACCGGTTATGACGGGCGATATTCTTTCGTACAAGGATAAGTATATCAGTGACTCATCATCGTCAAAGGGAATGCAGACCTTGAAGCGTAAGCTTCCTGCTGACATTTCAGCTGAAAAAGCCGCAGAAATCAAGGATTATGCTTGTAGGTCATTTAAAGCGGTTGGTTGCAACGGTGTTGTACGAATCGACTTTTTGCTTGATACTGCCGATAATGATAGGGTTTATGTGAATGAAGCTAATACCATTCCCGGTTCGCTTGCCTTCTATCTTTGGGAAGCTACGGGCAAGAAGTATAAGGAACTTCTCGACGATATGATAGTCCTTGGATTTAAGCGTGACAGAGCCAAAAAGCAGCTTATGTTCACCTATGATACCAACATTCTCGATGGTGTTGGCTCATTCGGCTCAAAGGGGTCAAAGGGCTCTAAATTTTAATTGGTAGTGGATTTATATGACAAAATTGCTTATCAGACTTTTTATAAAAAACAGTGATAATGTAAAAGATAAAAACGTCCGCAAAAACTACGGTAATTTAGGTGGTTTGGTCGGAATTGCCTGCAATTTGATACTGTTTACAATAAAGCTTGTTGCAGGTATTATTTCGGGAAGTATCGCTATCACCGCCGATGCGTTTAACAACCTTTCGGATATGGGCTCGTCGGTCGTAACCCTGCTTGGGTTTAAGCTTGCGTCGAAATCACCCGACAAGGATCACCCCTTCGGTCACGGTCGAATGGAATATATGTCGGCATTTATCGTTTCGGTAGTTATTATTGTTGTTGGATTTGAGCTACTTACCTCATCGGTTGAAAAGATTTTAACCCCCGAGGATATCCACGTAAATACAATTACACTCGTTGTACTTGTTCTTTCAATTTTGGTTAAGTTTTGGCTTGGTCTTTTTAACAATAAGCTTGGCGATATAATCAATTCAACCGCCCTAAAAGCAACCGCAAAGGACTCTATAAACGACGTTGTGGCAACTTCGGCTGTTTTACTTACCTCGCTTATCAGTATGTTTTTTGGTCTTAATTTAGACGGCTACGTGGGTGTGCTGGTAGCAATATTCATTATGTATGGCGGCTTTTCTACCGCAAAGGAGATGCTTAGTCCTCTTTTAGGTGCACAGCCCGAGCCCGAGCTGGTTAGCGAAATTAAATCTGCCGTTATGGAAAATGATACCTTTTTGGGAATGCATGACCTGATTATTCACGATTATGGTCCCGGTCGTTGCTTTGCTTCACTTCATGTTGAGGTGCCTGACACGGTTGACATTGTAAACTGTCACGAAATAATCGACGCTTGCGAAAAGGACGTCTTCGAAAAAACGGGTGTCGAACTTGTAATACACATGGACCCGATAGCAACCGAATGTAAAAAGAGAAATGCTATCGCAGCTATTTTGGATGAAATCTTACCTTTGATTGATAATCGCTTGCACTACCACGATTTGAGAATTGTTGACGGCGAAAAAAGGGTAAACATTATTTTTGACATCGTTAAACCTTACGAGGTCGAAATGAGCGACCGCGAAATGATTGACGCTATTCAGTCGAAACTTAGCGACATTGATGCGACATTTGTTTGCGTAATTAACATTGACAGGGAATATTTATAAACACGTGAGGTACATATTATGCCGTTAATTGATTTAAAGAATAAACGCGACGAAAATAAGCTTTGCGAAAATCCTGATAAGGGTTGGTATATTCATTTTTATGATAATCAGCTTTTAAATTACGGCTACAAGCTTCGAGAGGATGATATGCTCGAGGATTTTCCGTTTCTTGACCATATTTATATGCGACTTGCGTGGGCATTTCTCGAGCCGAAGGAAAATGAATATAATTGGGAAATCATTGATAAAATTATTCGTCGATATGAGGGAAAGTATCGCTTTGCCTTTCGCATAACCTGCAAGGAAACCGACGACAATTTGCCCTATGCAACACCGAAATGGGTATTCGATTTGGGCGCAAAGGGTCGAATGATTAACGGCTTTTTTGAGCCGGAATACAGTGACAAAATTTTTCTCGAAAAGCTCGAAAAATTTCATAAGGCATTTGCCGAAAGATATGATAAAAGAGATGACGTCATTTACATAGACATTGGCAGCTACGGTGATTGGGGAGAGGGACATTGTTGCTGTTCGAGTAAAAAGGATTGGCCCTTTGAAACCTTGAAGGAACACATTGATATTTACCTGCGCAACTATACCACACAGCTTGCAGTTAGCGATGATATTATTGGCAGCCGTGTTGACACCGAATGTAATGACAAGCTGCTCAATTATATTATCAACAATAATATTACCATTCGCGACGATGGCGTTAGTGTTAAATGGTTTGCTATGAAATATGGTTTCGACACTTTGCGCTCGGGTGAAATTTTTGACAGAGCATGGCGTCATTTTCCGACGATTTTGGAGCTTGAACATTACGGCACTACCAAAAAAGAGGGCGTTTATAACGAGGGTTGGCCTTTCTTAGCCGCTTGTGAAGGAGCTCACGCTACTTATGCTGGATTTCACGGATTTCCTCGTCAATGGTTAAATGAAAACAAGGAACTTGCCGTTATAATGGGCAACAAGCTCGGATATTGGTATTGTCTCAATTCGATTATTATTGATGACAATATCAGTAGCGGTAACTTTACTGCAAGGTGCTTTTTTGAAAATATTGGTTCGGCTCCTGCTTATAAGAAGTTTGATTTGAAATTTAAGCTTGTCGGTGAAAATGGTGAATACGATGCAACCGCAACCAATTTTGATAACCGTCTGTTTATGCCGCATACAATTACCGTTTGTGATTACGATCTCGATTTTGGCGATGTTAAAAAGGGTAGCTACGCGTTAAAAGCATCCATGTTTTTGGGCGACACACCAATTAAATTAGCCATTTCGGACGATATTGTCGACCAAAACGGGTTTATTCATCTATGCAATATTGAAATTAAGTGAGTGGAAAATGGATTTAAAAAGAGAATTTTGCGATTTAAGAAATAAAATAATTGAAAAGGAGTTTTCCCGTCTCAACAGTATGCAGTTTGAGGCGGTTACTTCTGTTAATGGACCGCTTTTGATTCTGTCGGGAGCCGGAAGCGGAAAGACTACCGTGCTTATCAACCGCATTGTGAATATGATAAAATTCGGTGAGGCGTATGGTGCTGATTGTGGCGATGTAACCGAATCCGATGTTGAACGGCTCAGAGACTGTCTTGATGGCAAGCGCGAGTTTCCTTCATTTGCGGCAGTAAGACCGGTTGCCCCTTGGAACATTCTCGCGATAACCTTTACTAACAAGGCGGCGCGTGAACTGAAGGAACGGCTCGAA
>JAFOCB010000047.1 GCA_017381515.1 Clostridia bacterium
AGATTGATTGCAGTCTGACCACCGAGGGAAGCGATAACACCTTCCGGCTTTTCCATTTCGATAATGTTCATAACGTCCTCGGTTGTGAGCGGCTCGAAATAGAGTTTGTCGGCGGTTGTATAGTCGGTCGAAACGGTTTCGGGATTATTATTTACGATGATTGCTTCGTAACCCGACTTTTTAATTGTAGTAACGGCGTGAACTGTTGAATAGTCGAATTCAACGCCCTGACCGATACGGATAGGACCTGCGCCGAGAACGACAATCTTTTTCTTATCCGAAAGTATGGTGTCGTTTTTCTCTCCGTATGTCGAATAGAAATAGGGGATATATGCGTTTGTGTGGCAGGTGTCAACCATCTTATACACGGGCATAATTCCATTTTCTTTACGGAGATTGAAAACAGTGATTTCGTCAACCTTCCACAGCTGCGAAATAAACTTGTCGCCAAAGCCCATTTTCTTTGCTTCCTTGAGGGTTTCGACGTCGAGCGGATTTGCCTTAACAACCACTTCAAAGTCAACGATGCGCTTAATTGCTTCGAGGAAGTATGAGGTGATTGCGGTGATTTCGTGAAGCTCCTCTACGCTCATTCCGTTACGCAGAAGCTGTGCAACGGCAAAGATGCTGTCGTCGCGGAACTGCTTGATATATTCAACCATTTCGTCATTCGGCATATTATCGAATTTAGCCATGTGGAGATGGCATACACCGATTTCGAGTGAACGAACCGATTTGAGCATACATTCTTCGAGGTTTGAGCCGATGCCCATAACCTCACCGGTTGCCTTCATCTGAGTACCGAGTGTATTTGTAGCCGAAGCAAACTTGTCAAAGGGGAAACGCGGGAATTTAGCAACTACGTAGTCGAGTCGCGGCTCGAAAGCAGCCGTTGTGTTAGCGATTACGATTTCGTCAAGCGACATACCTACCGCGATTTTTGCCGTAACCTTTGCAATCGGGTATCCGCTTGCCTTTGACGCGAGGGCTGATGAGCGAGAAACTCGCGGATTTACCTCGATTAGATAGTATTCGGAGGAATCGGGATTGAGCGCAAACTGAACGTTACAGCCACCCTCAATTTTAAGCTCGCGGATAATCTTGATTGCGCTGTCGTTGAGCATTTTGAGGTCGTGGTCGTTGAGTGTCATAATCGGAGCAACTACAATCGAGTCGCCTGTATGAACACCGACAGGGTCGATATTTTCCATACCGCAGATGGTGATTGCCTTGTCATTTGAGTCACGCATAACCTCGAATTCGATTTCTTTATATCCCTTTACGCTCTTTTCAATGAGTACCTGGTGAACGGGGGAGAGCTTGAAGGCGTTTGTGCCGATTTCGATAAGCTCCTCTTCGTTATAAGCAAAACCGCCACCTGTACCGCCGAGTGTAAATGCGGGACGGAGTACAACGGGGTAACCGATTCTTTCGGCTGCTTCCTTTGCTTCGTCAAGTGAATATGTAATTTCGGAGGGGATAACTGGCTCGCCAATCGACTGGCAGAGCTCCTTGAACATTTCGCGGTCCTCGGCGCGTTCGATACTTTCGCTCGATGTACCGAGAAGCTGAACGCCACATTCCTTTAAAACGCCCTTCTTTTCGAGCTGCATTGCAAGGTTGAGTCCCGTCTGACCTCCGATTCCGGGTACGATAGCGTCGGGACGCTCGTAGCGGAGAATCTTTGCGATGTATTCGAGGGTAAGCGGCTCCATATACACCTTGTCAGCGATTGTGGTGTCGGTCATGATTGTAGCAGGGTTTGAGTTTACGAGTACAACCTCGTAGCCCTCCTCCTTCAATGCCAAGCAGGCCTGAGTACCTGCATAGTCGAATTCAGCAGCCTGTCCAATAACGATAGGACCCGAACCGATGATTAAAATTTTCTTTAAGTCTGTACGTTTTGCCATTGTTTTTTCCTCCAAAATATTTGCAATTTATCTAAACTTTAATTATCAAAGATTTTCTACAATCGATTTATCGATATAGGCGATTTTACCGCCCTTAATGGTCAATAGGCATTTACCCGTAACCTCGCGCTTGTCAAAGGGAGTGCTTCGTCCCATTGATAGAAATTCGTCGGGATTGACATTATGTTTTTCGCTTAAATCCCATACGCAGAAGTCATTGTCACCTGCGGGCAACCCGAATCTCTTTCTCGGGTTTATGCTCATTATTTCAATCAGTTTTTCGAGTGAGATAACCCCCGTTTTTACAAGCTCGGTATAAAGCACCGAGAATGCCGTTTCGAGTCCGACGACACCCATCAAGCTGGATTTGAGTCCCTTTGCCTTTTCCTCGGCGCTGTGGGGAGCGTGGTCGGTTGCAATCATATCAATCGTACCGTCGATGATTCCCTCAATGAGTGCATCTCGGTCGGCTTTTGCCCTTATCGGCGGATTCATTTTGAATCGTCCGTCGTCCATAAGCATACTGTCGTCAAAAACGAGGTAGTGAGGAGCCGTTTCGCAGGTGATGTCAACGCCGTCTGCCTTTGCCTTTCGTATGAGTTCAACGCTTTCCTTTGTTGAAATGTGGCAAACGTGGTATTTACATCCCGTTTTTTTCACAAGCTCGATGTCGCGCTTTATCTGACCCCATTCACTTTCGCTGCAAATTCCTTTGTGTCCGTTTTTTGCCGCGTATTCGCCGTCGTGAATGTATCCGCCTTTTAGCAGCTCGTTTATTTCACAATGGGCGACAATCGGCTTACCTAGTTCTTTTGCCTTTATCATAGCGGCTTTCATCATTTCGTCCGACTGGACTCCTCGTCCGTCGTCGGAAAATCCCGCTACAAAATTCGCCATATCCTCCATATCCGAAAGAGCTTCACCCATCTGCTCCTTTGTAATTGAGCCGTAGGGATGAACACCGATAACCGCGTCTTTTTTTATGGCGTCGAGCTGAATATTCAGGTTATCCATGCTATCGGGTACCGGCTTTAGGTTCGGCATACTGCAAATTTCGGTGTATCCGCCGTGAGCAGCGGCAAGTGTACCTGTTTTCACCGTTTCTTTATAAATAAAACCCGGCTCGCGAAGATGTACGTGGACATCAACAAAGCCGGTAAAGACAGAGCAGTTATTGAGTTTATTAAAAAAAGCGGCATTTTCGCCGACAGAATATCCGTCAGCTGAAAGTGCTGCTTTTATAATTGCAATTTTTTCGTTTGAAAGTGAAAAATCCATGTTAGCTCCTTTTTTGTATAAATAATGCCTGCCGCAAATTTACGGCAGGCAAAATACACAGTGAAAGATATATGCGCGTGCGGCCACTCGCATATACGGTAAACTCTATTTTTTCTTGCCGATATCTCTGTATCGAATTAAAGAAATTATTTCTATTATAATACCACTTTGCCTGCTCTATGTCAAGCACATTAAGTAATATTTATAATATTATTTATAGTATTTTACCGCTGATTCAAAGAGCTTCATGTCGTAGTTGCCTTCAACGTTTTTGTAAAGGCCGTTTCCGATACGTTCCGAGTGACCCATTTTACCGATAACTCGTCCGTCGGGCGAGAGAATACCCTCGATTGCCCACATAGAATTGTTCGGGTTAAAGTGGATGTCGTCGGTTGCCTTTCCGTCGAGGTCAACGTACTGTGTTGCAATTTGACCATTAGCAGCGAGTGCTGCGAGTGTCTTTTCGTCGGCTATGAAGCGACCTTCGCCGTGAGAAATCGGCACGTTGTAAATGTCTCCTACCTTTGTACCGGTGAGCCAGGGCGAATTGTTTGAAGCAACGCGGGTTGCAACGATTCGCGACTGGTGACGGCCGATGGTGTTAAAGGTGAGGGTAGGACAATTTTCGTCGGTGTCGATAATCTTTCCATAGGGGACCAGACCGAGCTTAACAAGTGCCTGGAAGCCGTTACAAATACCGCACATGAGTCCGTCGCGCTTTTCGAGAAGGTTGGTTACCTCCTCCTTAATAACGCCGTTGCGGAAGAATGCAGTAATGAACTTACCTGAGCCGTCGGGCTCGTCACCGCCCGAGAATCCACCGGGGATAAAGATAATCTGCGAC
>JAFOCB010000048.1 GCA_017381515.1 Clostridia bacterium
AATCAATGATTCGTGATATGCAAATGTTGTGCCGAGAGGTGAAGTATTTGTTTCGGTATATGAGTATAACTGAGCATATTCGGAATAGCGAGCTTCTGTGATTTCGAGTCGCTGTTCTTCATCAAGTTCTGCAAGCACCTTTTCGCTAACCGGCAGGTCACCTGCAAAGGAAGCGAGCTGAAGAGCGAGCATCAAAAGCCCGAATACGAGTAATTTTGCAAAACAGAATTTTTTGCTTTTGGGTTTCATAATCATAGTGGGATACCTCTTTTTATATAGTATTGTTTATGTTAATGCATTTCATTGAGATACATTACGTGCTGATTTCGGTGCATATACACATTCACAGCCAGTCCAATTCCCAGATAGGTGCATATCATTGACGAACCACCTGCGCTGAAAAAGGGAAGCGTAATTCCGATAACGGGCAAAATCGAGCAGCACATTCCAACGTTTAGAATGGTTTGTGCGGCAAAAAGACCGAAAAGACCGCTACAAATGATTGTGCCCATCTTATCTCTTGCGTGGTGGGCGATTACAAGTAGTCGTACGCAAACGGCAATTTCGAGCGCCAGAACGGCCAAAAGTCCGATAAAGCCAAGCTCCTCGCCTATACTCGAAAAGATAAAGTCATTATACTGCTCGGGAATTTCGTTGGCTTGAACGTAGTCGCCTCGCATAAATCCCTTTCCAAACCAGCCGCCGTTAGCCATAGCGATTCGGGCTCGCCATTGTTGCCAGCCGCTACCGTAAAGGTCGGCTTCGGGATTAAACAGGGTTTCGATTCGGATTCGCTGGTTGTCGTTAAGCACGAGAAACCACAGAATCGGGGAAAGTGCAACCACCGAGCCGATTGCGATAAAAAAGTATCTGAGCTTTACACCGGCGGCAAACATCATCGAAATAAAAATGAGGGCTATTACCAGAGCCGAGCCATCGTCACCTTGAAGGTGAATGAATACAACGGGAATGGCTCCGTGAATACATAGCAGAATGAGATTCAGCGGCTTGTTAACCGTTTTTTCTATTCGGTTTACGTGACTCGCAAAGGTTATGATAAAGGCGATTTTAAGCAATTCGGACGGCTGAAAGGTAAATCCGCCGGGAAAAATGAGCCATGCCTTGTCATCGGTGCCGGGAGGGGCGTATCCGATAAAGAAGGTCAGTCCGACCATAATTACCGCCGCACCGGCTACGATATATTTATGCTTTGCGATGGTTTCGTAATCGACAAAGCCGGACATCATAACGACAATAATAATTCCGACAAAGAATGCGCCAAGCTGAACGTAAAACTGTTTAAGACTGCCTGTGTAGTTGGTTGCGGACATGACCATCATACAACCAAATAGTGAAGCAAAGGTGCAAATTGAAAGTAATACCTTGTCAGTTTCGCGAAAATAGTCGGCTATTTTTCCTAAAATATTACTAACCTTTGACACCTCCCCATATTGATACAAAATAATTATATAATAAAATTAAAATAAGTTCAAGCAAATACTTTAATATCTTCAAATTTTGTGATATAATTCTATAAACTAACAAAAAACTTTGTATTACATGCCGATTTGAATTTACAATCTGTTTACAAAGGACGGGTAAAATAGGAAAAAATGAAAAAATTTGTTACAAAATCAGCGAGTGAAACGGGTGAGGTAGCTGCCCAGCTTGGAGCCGAAATTTCGTCAGGAGCGGTAATTGCCTTCACGGGCGACCTCGGAGCAGGAAAAACTACATTTATAAAGGGACTGGCAAAGGCGCTCGGTTATTCGGGCGAGGTTTCGAGCCCCACCTTTGCGATAGTTCACGAATATATCGGTGGTAGATTGCCGCTTTACCACTTTGATATGTATCGGGTGGATAGTTGGGAATCGCTTTATTCAACCGGTTTTTTCGAATATATGGAAACCGACGCGGTGCTTGCGGTCGAATGGAGCGAAAATATCGAAAATGCGCTGCCCGACGACTTGATTACGGTGGATATTACGCGTGGCGAGGATGATAACGAGCGTGTTATTTTGATTTCGTCGAGAGGAGAGATAAAAATTGAAGATATTGGCGATTGATTGCGCCGACAAGCCGTGCTCCTGCGCGGTTGTCGAGGATAATAGAATCATTTGCGAAGCATTCATCAGCATCGGGCTTACCCATTCTCAAACCTTGCAGCCCATGCTCCACGATATGCTCAAAAATGCACAAATTGACATTGGCGAAATTGACCGCTTTGCCGTCAGCATCGGTCCCGGTTCATTTACGGGACTGCGAATCGGCATCTCGGCGATAAAGGGAATGGCTTTCGGCTCGGGTAAAGGTTGCGTTGGCGTATCCACCCTTCACGCAGCGGCATACGGAATGATCGGAACAAAGGGAATTATCGTAGCCGTAATGGACGCCAGATGCGGTCAGGTATATACCGCCACCTTCTATTCCGATGGTGAAAAGCTTACTCGAATCACCGAGGACAGAGCCATTATGCTGACCGAGCTCGTCGAGGACATAAAGCGGCTCAAATCGGAGAAAAATTTTTCATCAGAAAAGGTGTTTCTGGTTGGAAGAGGCAACGAAATGTGCTATAATGTCATAAAGACGGAGGTTGACGACCTTTTTGTCGCACCGCCACACCTTTCGTGTCAAAGGGCGTCATTCGTCGCATTGATTTCGAACGAGTATGATGAAATAACGGCGCATGAGCTTCTGCCGAGCTATTTGCGATTACCGCAGGCAGAACGCGAATTAAAGGCAAAAAATGAAGCGAAATTAAAAAAAGGAGCAAACTAAAATGGGAAAGAAAATTGCTATCGGCTGCGACCACGGCGGCTTCGAAATGAAAAACGAACTGGTTGATTTTTTAAAGGAAATGGGCTGTGAGGTTGGCGATTTCGGTCTTATCGAAAAGCAACCGATTGATTATCCCATCATCGCCGAAAAGGTTGCAACAGCCGTATCGGGTGGCGAGTATGAGCTCGGAATCCTCGTATGCGGAACGGGAATCGGAATGTCCCTCGCAGCTAACAAGGTAAAGGGAATCCGCGCCGCCGCTTGTTCGGAGGTATATAGCGCAAAGTTTACACGCCTTCACAATAATTCAAATATTCTTTGCCTCGGCGGAAGGGTTATCGGCCCCGAAACTGCAAAGATAATGGTTGACGCGTTTGTTAATACCGAATTTGAGGGTGGTCGTCATCAGCGTCGAGTTGATATGATTGATGCCATTGAACGCGGCGAAAAATTATAATAAAAAATAAATTGGCATAAAAAAGGGAGATAAAATTATGGAACAGAATGTATTTATTATGAATCATCCTCTTATTCATCACAAGCTGTCAATCCTTCGTGATGAAAGGACAAGTTCACGTGAATTCAGAACCCTTGTCAGCGAAATCGCTATGCTCATGTGCTACGAGGCAACACGCGACCTTGCTTTACATGAAGTGGATGTAAAGACACCAGTCGCAGTTGCAAAGGTGAAAAAGCTCGCAGGCAGAAAGCTTGCAGTTGTGCCCATTCTTCGCGCAGGTCTCGGAATGGTTGACGGAATGATAAATCTTGTACCGAGCGCACGAGTAGGTCACATTGGACTCTATCGTGACCCCGATACACTTATGCCTGTCGAATATTATTGCAAGCTGCCGTCGGATATTTCACAGCGCGACGTAATCGTTGTTGACCCGATGCTTGCTACCGGCGGCTCGGCCATCGACGCCATTACGCAGATAAAGAAACGCGAGCCGAAGAACATTAAATTTATGTGCATTATTGCCGCACCGGAAGGGCTCGAAGCGTTAAAGGCGGCTCATCCCGACGTTCAGATTTATGTCGGCGCATTGGATGAAAAGCTCAATGACCACGGCTATATCGTACCGGGACTTGGCGATGCCGGTGACCGCATTTTCGGTACAAAGTAATGGCCGGAAACGGAAATCAAAAATTAAAGCTACTCTATCTTTTGCAAATACTCGAAAGCGAAACCGACGAGGAAAATCCGATAAAAACGGCGGATATTCTTCGTCGTCTTTCGGATTTTGGCATCGTCGCTGAGAGAAAGTCGATTTATCGTGACATCGACTGTCTGCGCGAGGCAGGATATGACATTGTTTCGGCTTCGGGTGGCGGCTATTTCCTGGGCGAAAGACGATTTGAATTGAGCGAGGTAAAGCTGCTGACCGATGCGGTGCAGGCATCCCGTTTCATCACCCATCAAAAGTCGTTTAAGCTGATTGAAAAGTTAAAGGGACTGGTCAGCAAAAGTGACGCCAGAAGCATCGACCGTCAGCTTCACATGTCGGGAATATCAAAGGCGGAGAATGAACAGATTTATTACGTTATCGACGCCATTTACGACGCCATTTCAAAGGATAGGCAGATTAGCTTCAAATATCTCGACTACACCCTTTCGGGCGAAAAGCATTATCGCTCGGACGGAAAGGAATATTCGGTCAGTCCCTATGCGCTTGTATGGGATAACGAGTATTATTATCTCGCCGCCTATTATAAAAAGCACCATAAAATTGCCAATTTCCGCGTGGACAAGATGGACCGAGTGCGCGTGATTGATTCAAAACGCGAAAAAAACGATGAATACAAGCATTTTGACCCCGCGAAAAAGGCAAAATCCCAGTTTTCGATGTTTGGCGGTGAGCCTGAGCTTATCACGGCGCAAATCGAGGATAAGTATATCGGTGTTTTCGTCGACCGATTTGGCGACGACCTGACCCTCGAAAAAGGAAAAAACGGCTATTCACGCGTACGGTTCAAGGCGGAGGTCAGCCGTACCTTTATGTCGTGGATATTCCAGTTTGGCGAAGGGGTAAGGATTCTTTCGCCTAAAAAGGTGTGCGACGGAGTTGCCGATATGCTCACCCGCGTACTTAAAATGTATGGAGAAAATGATGATTGATTTTGCAACCCAAAAGGACCATCCCGAAATAATCCCCGTGTGGCAGAGCGGCTTTGACGATAATGCTGATGACGTTGCCGAGTTTTTGGCGGGTACGGATGGCTTTTGTGACCGACTTGTTTTTCGCGAGGGTGAAAAAATCTTTGCCGAAATGAATATAATTCGGTGTGAACTTTCCGCCGAGGGAAAAAGGGTAAGTGCGGTGTATTTTTATGCACTTGCGACACTGCCCGAGTATCGCGGTCGGGGAATTATGTCCTCGATGATACGCTTTGCCCTCGATAAATATGCCGCTGACGGAATTAGCTACGCGATGATTGTTCCGGCGGAGGAGGGGTTGGTCGGCTATTATCGACGTTTTGGCTTTGAGCCGATATGCGGCGCCAAAATTGCCGATATTCCGAGCGAAAGCATCTTCGACTTTCCTATTCAAACGACCAAACTATCCCCAAGTCAACTGAAAGAGCTTCGCGATAGCAGAAAAGGGAACAATGCCGTTTTTTCGGTGGAGTATATCGACTTTGCTCTGCGCTTTTGCGAAATGACGGCGGTCGAATTTGACGGCGGGTATGCAATTTTTGAGCAGGGTGACGACCGCGTGAGAATAATCGAATTCGACGGCGAGGTCAATCGTATGCTGTCGGCTGTAAAGGGGCTTTGCAAAAGCGAAATTTACCGAGTTTATCTGCCCGACGATTCCCTCATTGGCGAAAAGGTTTGTCGCGGAATGGTTTGTCCCCTCGGCGAGTCAGCACCGCTTAATAAAGCACAAATCGGTCTGATAATGGACTGATGAAAGGAATAAAAATGGCTACATTAACCCTCAATTTCTCGTTAAAGCCACATTCAAAGGTGAATATCTATATCGACGAAAAGCTGATTGATACAGCGCGCAAAAGCGATACAAAGTGGCTTTCGGTTTCGGAAGGGGAACATTCGGTTCGACTTGTCCAGTATCGTGGAAGAAAGGAAGATTCGTCCTGCGCATTCGGTTCGGTGCCGTATTTTGCGGGCGGAACTTTGCTTAACGGCGACGGGACAAAGTCATCCCATCTTATCCCGTGGAGAGCCACCGTTCATTATTTTGAATGTACCTTTTCGGTAAAGATTAGCGGTGACGCGTCGATTGCCGTCCTCGCAAAGGTCGAAAAGCAGCGCAGCTTTATCGGTATCGACAATCATTTTCTGTCGTTGCGGCTTGGTACTGTTTCGGGTACCGAAATCGAGAATTATACCTCGTCCGAGCTTAATAAAAAGCAGTTTGGCCGCTTTAAAGGTTATCAGCGTCTAATACTTTTGATGACATATATTCCCGTCTTGGTAATCGTCGCGTGGCAGTATATTATCGCCTTTTCAAGTTGGGATGCACCTGCTCATTTCGGTATTGTGGGACGCATTTACGTTATAATGCCGTCGGTGATTTTAGCGGTAGTAATTTTACGAATAGCCCTATTTTTACGAAAAATGCGCAAATTAGGATAAAAAACAATCGGGTAGCAGGAATTACTCCTGTTACCCGATTTTTCGGTTAATTAAGCGCCGCAACTCCGATATTGAGGTATAGCGCAAAGCAAAGCCAAATCAGATACGGTAGGGTCAGATAACCTGCCTTTTCGTCAATGCGCGAAAAGCGAATAACCATAATCGTTACAACCGCGATGAGAATGATGAGGTCAAACACTGCAACAAGGTATAGCCCCGCTCGGAAGAATAAAATCGACCACAGAAAATTGAAAAACAACTGAGCGTAATAGACGGTCATCGCTTCCTTTGCCTTTGTGCCGCCGACGGAGGTGACGATATATGCGGCATATCCCATCATCAGAAATAGTGCCGTCCACACGACAGGGAATACCCAGCTCGGCGGTGAAAGCGGCGGTTGATTCATAACGGCATATTTTTCCGACATATTGCCCGAAAGCAGAGCCGACAATCCGCCGACAGCCAGCGGAATTGCAAGTGAAATCAGTAATCGTTTAAGGTTAAAAACGGCAACCTTCATAAATTTTACCCCATTTCGTATATCTTATGGTAAGTTTATGTCATAAAGTCGAGAAATATACCTTGGGGTTAGGTTGAAACATAAAAATAAAAAGCACTTGCATTACGAGTCGTACTCTAAAGGACAGTGAAAAAGGAAGCACGAAAATTTCGTGCTTCCTTTACTTTTTGTCTTATACCGTAACAAGCAGGGAAAATGTACGGCACATTTTCCACTCGTTAGGAGAAACTAAAACCCTTAACCTAACTCAAAACTAATTGCAGCCTGTCCTGCTATCAGCAAAAGAGGGAATTTAGATAGCCTCAAACTTAATGCTGTATTCTTTGGCATATTGTTCAGCAAAACTACCCACAGGAGCAAAAATAGTCAAGTTTTTACACAACCCAAAGCCTCTGTCAATAACCGTTGATTTTTTAGAAATAACAACCTTTTGTAAATTAGAGCAACCATAAAAAGAACACACCTTTATCATATTGACGCGTTCAGGTATGGTTATTGAATTTAACTTTTTGCACCCACCAAAGACATCCTGCTCTATTGTTTCTATACTTTTGGGAAGCGTAATATTTTGTAGATTTTTACATTCACAGAAAGCACCTTGTTCCATAATGCTGACGTTATTCGGAATTTTAATTGATTGTAAACCAGCACAATTAAAAAATGCCATCTCACCAATAGAGGAAATTCCTTCGGGCAAAACAATATCAGTTAATTTTGCACAACCTATAAAAGTTTCTGATTGGATGCTTTTAATGTTGTTTGGTAGAGAAACGGAATAGAGTTCCTTGCAATGAGAAAATGCCATTTCACCGATTTCGTCAACACTGTCAGGGATTGTTATTTTGTTAAGTTTTCTGCACTCGACAAAGGCTGCTTTACCAATATACTTAACATTGCTTGGTAGGTCAATTTTTTCTAAACTTCCGCATGATGAAAAAGCATAACCTTCAATCCGCACAAGCGTATCAGGCAACGATATTGTTTGTAAGCGCCTGCAATCATAAAAAGCATGACAACCGATTGTCTCAACACCATAGCAGACAACTGTTTTTAAATTTCGGCACATGCTAAATGCCGATTGACAAATGGTTTTAACGCTATCGGGTAAAACAACTGACTGCAGACTTCGTTTGCCAATAAAAGCAAACTCACCAATTTCTACAACACCATCTGGAACAATAACATCACTTTGCGTTCCGTTGTATTTTACAAGTACACCTTTTTCAATTTGAAAAGTATTTTCCATAATACAACCTACTATCTTTTATTATTTTTTACGTTATAGCGAGTATCAACAGAAAGCAACAATTCTTTTTCAACCGTTTTATAATTTGGCGTTTTAAAGAAATATATATCTATTGTTTGTCCGTTTTTGTAGGTTTCATAAACAACATTATTCATTTTACAGTTTGTTTTTTGCCCGCCTTTAAAACAGTTTCTTGGTGAAATAATACCATAACCTGTATTAAAACGTTTTTTGAAATTTACAGTTTCCCCGATATAAACAACCTCGTCATTTATTACCCAAGCATAAACACCGCAAACATCTTTGGCATTTTGCAATTTGAATTTGCAAAAATCAAGAAGACCTTCTTGAAGCAACGGCAAATTTTTCTTATTTTTCTTTTTGTATCTTTCAGCAGGATGTTCGGGCTTTTCTTTGGTGATTTTTTCTTTTATTTCTATTGTTTCAATATAATCAAATTCGTACTTACCAATTTTCACAAAATCAACTCCGTTTCAATAGTTATATTGTATTCTTATTTTATAGAAAATCTTGCACCAAAATTGGTACAAAGAAATGTGGTTATTATATTTTAGCAAAATCTTTTTGGAAATTCAACTATTTACAAAAACCCCCACCGAGCAATCGGTGGGGAAGGTTTGTTTTATAAAGTCAGCAATTACTTGCTTTCTTTGATTGCAGCCTGTGGTGCAATACATCGGGCGATAAGAACAAATTTTAGAACTGTCCTTAATTGTACGCCCCTTATGCAAGTGCTTTCTTTGTGCTGAAAGCAAGTGTTTATTCTTGTTATTTAATTGATTACATCAAAGCAGAGCGATTACCATTCTTGGTCGGGTCGTAGGTTGTTCCAGCGGAATGTTGCCTGTGCTTCGGGTAAATGTAGCTGGCACTCCATATAATATAATTCCTTTTTAGTATGTATGACGCACTGCCACAATTGTTCAAAATTGGCTCTATACTGATAAACGAATTCTAACGAAAAATCCCCTTTGTTTATGGCGTCTATAAGGTCATTTATTTCCCATGATTCCACCATTGTTTTATTAAAGAGGCTCTTTTTGAACATATCAACTGAAATTTCATCAGAGTCACTTATCAGAAAATCGACAACTGCGGCATCGGTTCTAACCGTTTTATCTAAATTGTTTTCATCGTGTTCCGGTGTAATCCAAAATCCGTTGGGTAGGTAAAAGCGGAGAATGCCGTCACAAAAAGTAACCTTTTCGGCAATACAATCATGCAGAGTGAGGGTATTGCCGTGGCAATCGTCAGTTTCGTTGTGTTTAAATTGAGTGTTCAGCATGATTCATCTCTCCTTTGCGGTGTTTAACGATGCTATTAACATTCTTTTAATTTCTTCAGCGAGAGAAAGCAAATCATCAAAGTTATAATCAATTAAGTTGGTTCTTTTCAAAAGCGTAAGCCAATAGACACTCTCGCCAGTTTCTTTAAGAGAAATATGTAATTTTGAAATAAAATCGGCCTTGCTGTTGCCATAAACTGCTTCATTTATATTTGCACCAATACTTGTGGCAGAACGAAGTAATTGTTTTGCTATTGTTGTATCTTTTCTTGTTTTAGAAAACTCTTCATAAAACAAAACTATTTTAGTTGCAAAATCAAGAGATTTATCCAATAATGGACTGTTCATTTATTTCACCTCTGACTGAATTATATCATAATTAACTATTCAAATCAACGCTTTGCGAAGCAAAGCTACCTTTTCTCTTAACTCTTCTCTCTTATCTTTTATCTGGAAACGACAATTTGAGAGAATAGAGAAGAACGAAAAGATAAAAGTGAAGAGAACAAAAAGAAACGACAATCTTCTGTCGAAAATTGTCGTTTCTTTTCTGGCTGGGGTAGATGGATTCGAACCACCGACTGTTGGAGTCAGAGTCCAATGCCTTACCGCTTGGCGATACCCCAATGAACAAAGATATTATACCCCAAAAA
>JAFOCB010000049.1 GCA_017381515.1 Clostridia bacterium
TAAAAGAAAAGTCTCGGACATAGTATGCCCGAGACTTTTTAAGGTCATAAGATAAAATTACTGTTCTACTGCGTAAACGCTAACTCTCTTGCGTCCGCCGCTGTATGTCTCGAACTTAACCTTGCCATCAATTTTGGCAAAAAGGGTATCGTCGGAGCCACGTCCAACATTATTACCCGGATGGAAATGGGTACCGCGCTGACGAACGAGAATGTTACCAGCGAGTACGGTCTGACCGTCGGCACGCTTTACGCCGAGGCGCTTTGACTCGGAGTCACGACCGTTCTTTGTTGAACCCATACCTTTTTTATGAGCGAATAACTGAATGTTGATCTTAAGCATTGTATTGCACCTCCATGTTAACTGCAATGTAATCGTGGTATTGCTCGGCAAGCCCTTCTAAATGAAGCTTTAACCCCTGCAATACATCCTGTGATGACTGGTAAGGCCTTGCTAATTTTAAGCTCATTTTTCCGTCGCTGACATCTATATCCGCCTTATTTCCGATTATCTCAGTGACGGTATTCGTCGCCATATAGGCCGCACTCGAAATTGCGGAACAGATTATTCGTCCCTCTTCGGTGTCGCTGTCAGCAGTATGACCGACCAATAAAAAGCCGATTATACTTTCGTTTTCGAAATAAAAAGTTGCCTTCGTCATTTTTTCTTGTTTTTCTTAGCTTATGCGTTGATAGCTTCGATCTGTACCTTTGTATACGGCTGTCTATGACCGAGCTTACGAGCGCTCTTCTTCGGCTTGTAGGTGAAGACTGTGATCTTCTTTCCCTTACCATTCTTGAGCACCTTACCTGTTACGGTGCAACCCTCGATGTAGGGAGCTCCTGCCTTTAATCCGTTGTCATCATTTACTGCGACAACCTTATCAAAGGTAACAGTCTCATCTTCGTTGACATCCAGCTTTTCGATGTAGATAACATCTCCGTTTTCTACCTTGTACTGTTTGCCTCCGGTAACGATAATTGCGTACATTTTCTTTGGCACCTGCCTTAATTATAGTCTCGCTATTTAGGGGCGGAGTAAACTCACTTTTCATAAAAGCCCATAATATGCGGCTTTAAAAGAATAACACAACCGAAACTTAATGTCAAGCAAAAATTATTGAAGATTTCGCAGAATAATGTATAATATAATCATATATGGGATATTTTCACCTATAAGTTCACAGTTTATTTATATTTTTCGCCATAAAAACGTAAAATAACCACAGTACAATAATATCCGTAAACTACGAAAAAGGACGGTTTAAAAACACATGAGTAAAAAGATTATCGTTGCCGATGACGAGCCGGCTTTGAGAGAGCTGGTTGCCGACTATTTCGAGGCCGAGGGATACGAGGTTTTACAAGCAGATGACGGTGACGTTGCCATTTCCCTTTTGGAAAAAAATTTGGACACCGATGCGTTAATCATGGACGTTATGATGCCCGAGCTTGACGGCTGGGCAGCGACAAAAAAGATTCGCGAATTTTCGTCGGTGCCGATTCTCATGCTGACGGCACGCAGCCAGGAATTCGACCAGCTAATGGGCTTCGAATCGGGTGCAGACGATTACGTGACAAAGCCGTTTTCACTCGCCGTATTAGAAAAGCGAATCGACGCGCTTATCAAGCGGTCAAAGGGAAACATGCAGATTGATATGGGACTGATAATCAACGCGGAATCATACACCGCTACCATTGATTCAAAGCCGCTAGACCTGACCGTAAAGGAATTCGAGCTGCTCAAAATACTGAAAGAAAACGCTGGTCGCGTCTTTACCCGTGACCAGCTGCTTGACACGATTTGGGGCTATGATTACGATGGCGACATCAGGACGGTTGACTCGCATATTGCTCGGTTGAGGGTTAAACTCGGCGAGTATGGAAACAAACATCTAAAAACCATTTACGGAGTTGGATACAAGCTTGATAAATAACGAAAAAAGCAGAAACCATAAGATTTGGCGGCGCCTTTTTGCCAACATACTGATTGTTCTTTCGGTAATAACGCTAATCAACATTTCGGCAAACACCTATTTTTTGCCCAAATACTTTGAATGGCGCGAAAAGAACATTTTGGTCAAATGCGCTCAAACGGTGGAAAGCACCCCTCTCGATAATAAAATGGCCGCCGCCGAGATATTTCAAAATATAGAAAACGAACACAACGTAGTTATTGGAATTTATCATTACGACAATCTCATTTATTCGACCATCAGGCGCAATATGTTCGGCGGCAGTTCCAACGTAACGGGATTCGATATGCTTATCGGCAAATTTCATTACGATAAATACGTAACCGAAAGAAGCGAATACAAAAACGGGCAGTATTTTACCCTTTCCGTACCCAATTCAACCACCGATTATCTCGTTTATTCGCGAAATTTCGGAAACGGTTACACCGTTAACATAATC
Organism: Clostridia bacterium; assembly: GCA_017381515.1. Taxonomy (GTDB): domain Bacteria; phylum Bacillota; class Clostridia; order Oscillospirales; family Acutalibacteraceae; genus UMGS1976. The sequence continues at coordinate 2,415 of JAFOCB010000049.1, forward strand.
GTTCAAGAGAATTTAATCAAGCAATCGTCAAGTATTGCGAGTGAATTTATCATCATCGTTTCGTCACTCGGGCTGATTATCGCGCTTTTGTGGTCGATTGTATTTTCAAGGAGATTCTCGCGTCCCATTTCGGATATGAACAAAATCGCCGTCAAGATGGCAGGGCTCGATTTTAGCCAAAAACTGATTATCGAATCGGACGATGAGATAGGTCAACTTGCCTGCTCGATAAACAATCTTTCGGTTGCGCTTGACAACGCACTCGGTCAACTTAACGAGCAAAATCGTCAGCTGCAAAACGAGATTGAGCTTGAGCGGCGAATTGATAAGATGCGAAAGGGCTTCATAGCCAACGTTTCGCACGAGCTTAAAACGCCAATTTCGATAATTCAGGGGTATGCCGAAGCGCTCGACAGCAAAATGGCAGAAAACCCCGAAAAACGCAAAAAGTATTCGGCGGTCATCCGCAACGAAACCGAGAGGATGAACCACATTGTCATAAAATTGCTTGAATTATCCAAGCTTGAAGGCGGATTTATGCCGGATTATCGTATATACGACCTTGTTTCCTTCTGCGAAACATCCCTCGATTCGTTCGGTCAAACGGCGGAAAACAAGAGCATTTCAATATCGCTCGATGCACCAAGCTCGGCTATGGTAAACGCCGACGAAACGCTTATCGGAAACGCAATTCAGAACTATATTTCGAATGCGATTAGCCACGTAAACGAGGGTGGCAAAATAAACGTACGCATAGCCGAATCACCCGACGATAATCAAAAAATTCGACTTTCTGTATTCAACACCGGCTCGTCGGTAAAACACTCTCAGATGGAAAAAATATGGACGAGCTTCTGGCGCGCGGACAAGTCACACAATCGCGCAGACAATCGATTTGGGCTCGGTCTTTCGATAGTCAGAGCGATAATTCTCGCGCATAACAACAGTTTCGGCGTTTATAATATCGAGGACGGAGTTTGCTTCTGGTTTGAGGTTGACAAAGCGTATTTGACGCCCATTCCGCAGCTCCCCGAAAAGATTGAAAGCATCGATAATTAAGTTAAATGAACCTCCTTTGTCAATATGCGTTTTTCTGCATATAATATGACGAAGGAGGTTGATTATTTTGGCCATCATATATCTCGCAAAGCCGGGAGATACTCTCTATTCAATTTCGCGACGCTACGGACTGCCCGTTGAGGTGCTTGCCCGTTTCAACCGCATAAAAGAGCCGGACAATCTGAACATCGGTCAGCAAATAAGAATTCCCGTCGGACCGACTCCGAATTATTATACAGTCCGCTCGGGCGACACGCTTTTCATTCTCGCGAATCGATTCGGCACAACGGTAGAAAAACTTGCCGAAATAAATGAAATTGCCGACCCATCGATGATTTACCCCGGTCAAAGATTAAAAATTAGATAAAAGCAGCTATTAGGCGCATTTTACCGTCCTCTTAATTGTAAACCTGTTTATCGCATCAAGGTTGACAATCGAGAGGACTTTCATTATACTAAAAAACAACCATAAGCAAAAGGCGGAGACAAAATTGACTACAAAAGAACGAGTTTTAGAACTGATAAAAAATGAAGGCGGAAATGCCGTTTCTGGCGAAAATATTGCAAAAACGCTTGGCATTAGCCGTGCTGCCGTTTGGAAGGCGATAAACTCGCTTCGTAAGGACGGGTACAGCATTTCTGCCGTGACGAATAAAGGGTATTCGATGGACGGCGATTACATTTCGGCAAGCGAAATTGAGGCGTATTTAACCGATAAAAGTCGCTACACGATAACAGTTTTGAAAGAAATCGATTCGACCAACACATATCTCAAAAGCACCGCAGAAAAGGGAGAAAAGGATGGCGCGGTGGTTATTGCCGAAGATCAAACGGCAGGCAGAGGACGACTCGGCAGGCGCTTTTACTCCGATAAGGGCGGATTATATATGAGCATCCTCATTCGCCCTGATATGCCTACCGAAAGGTCGCTTTTTATCACAACGGGGACGGCAGTTGCCGTTTCACGAGCGATAGAAAAGGTATGCGGTAAAAAGGTAGGTATAAAATGGGTGAACGATATTTTCACCCACGGCAAAAAGGTGTGCGGAATTCTCACAGAGGGAGCATCCGACTTTGAAACAGGGCGGCTTCAGTACGCTGTGGTCGGAATCGGCATAAACGTCACCGAGCCAAAAAATAAATTCAACGAGGAAATCGCCGATATTGCGACGGCAATTTATGAAAAGGACGAGCCGCGGGGAATTAAAAATCAACTTACCGCAGAGGTGCTGAATCAGTTTAGCGAAATCATGAAAGCACCCGATGACAAAACGATAATAGATGAGTACCGAACAAGGTCAATTTTAATCGGCAAAGAGGTTTACATAACTGAAAACAATAGAATGAAAAAAGTGACGGTGGTCGATATTGATGACACAGCCGCAATCATACTCAAAACCGACGATGGAGAAATAATAAAAAAGACGTCGGGCGAAATCAGTATCAAGGTTAAGTAATATGAAAATTAAAGAAATTACGTTAACTGCAATATTTTCCGCCATTCTGTGTCTGTTTTCAATCATTACCTTCCCTATCGGCGCAGTACCTGTTTCGTTGGCAACCTTTGGCGTGATGGTTATAGCGTCTTTCACAAAGCCAAAATGCGCAACCATCTCTGTTTTAGTTTACATAATATTAGAATGTATGGGGTTGCCGATTTTTTCTTCATTCGGGTCGGGACCGAGCGTAATTTTCGGCGCTAGGGGCGGATATATTTTGTCCTATCCGATAATGGCGGCGGTTATTTCAATTATTTCGCAAAAAAATAAGAAGCACCGAAAAACGATGCTTCTGTTTTCGTATGTTATTTCGCTTGTCGTATGCTATTCGGTTGGCTCGGTCTGGTACTGCGCCATCACGCAGATTCCGTTTAAAAAGGCGGTTTTGGTGACAATTTTGCCCTTTATCATTCCTGATTTTGTGAAGATTTTTGCGGCGATCATTATGGTATCAGCTGCAGAAAAATCAGTATTCCGCACACATCAGAAAAATAGCGGAGTGGATAAATAGCGGTCACCCGTATCGGCGAGAAGGACTACAATTCGCTTATTTTCATTTTCGGGGCGATGGGCAATTTCCTTTGCGGCAAAGAGCGCTGCTCCCGACGAAATGCCTACCAGCACACCCTCCGATTTTGCGAGATTTTTTGCTGATTGGTAAGCTTGCTCGGTAGAAACGGTGATTATTTCGTCATATACATCGCTGTCGAGCGTCTTTGGAATGAAATTGGCTCCTATTCCCTGCAATCCGTGAGGACCAGAAATCCCCTTTGACAAAAGGGGTGAATCGGTCGGCTCGACGGCTACAACCTTTATATTCGGATTCTTCGATTTGAGATATTTACCGGTGCCGCTGATTGTACCGCCGGTACCTACTCCTGCGACAAAAACATCTACCTTACCATCGGTGTCGTCCCAAATTTCGGGTCCGGTCGAGGTGAAATGCGCTTCGGGATTGGCGGGATTGTCAAACTGACCCGCTATAATCGAACCGGGAATTTCTTTCAGAAGTTCCTCTGCCCTATTTATTGCGCCTGTCATTCCGAGCTTTCCCTCGGTGAGTACAAGCTCGGCTCCATACGCCTTTATTAAGTTACGGCGTTCCTCCGACATTGAATCGGGCATTACGATTATAACTCGGTATCCCTTTGACACCGCAATTGCGGCGAGACCAATTCCGGTATTGCCCGAAGTTGGCTCGATAATGGTTGAGCCGGGCTTTAATCTGCCCTGCTTTTCGGCATCGTCAATAATATTCTTTGCTACCCTATCCTTTACCGAACCGGCAGGGTTAAAAAACTCGAGCTTTGCTAAAATGGTTGCCTTTGCGCCGTTAAGCTCGGCAAATCTTTTTAATTCTAAAAGAGGAGTGTTGCCGACGAGTTCGGCAACCGAACCATATATTTTCATCTCTGTCCTCCAAAAAATAAACTATATCTATTACATTTTAACACAAGCACATTTTCAAATCAAGCACATAAAAAAATACAGACCGCCAAAGATTCTTTCTTTGACGGCGCTGCTTTTTTAAATTAAATTAGAAATTGTTCTGCTTGTTGTCTTTCTTCTGCTGATTGTTCTGGTTGTTCTGCTTGTTGTCTTTCTTCTGCTGATTGTTCTGGTTGTTCTGCTTGTTATCCATTATATTCACCTCTTTCGTGGAATTGTTATTATTCTTACCGCTACGTTCTGTTTTATGCTTAAAAATAATTTTACAAAATTTTATATTAAATAAAAATCAATGCAACACCTATTGAATAGTTAAATAATTTGTGATAAAATACTTTGGATAGTTTTTAAAAAGGTGTGAAAATAAATGTCAGGACATTCAAAATGGAATAATATTAAGAGAAAAAAGGAAAAAACCGACGCTGCAAAAGCATCTGTATTCACTCGAATCGGACGTGAGCTTGCCGTTGCAGTTAAAGAGGGCGGTCCCGACCCCGTTAGCAACTCAAAACTTCGTGACGTTATCGCAAAGGCAAAGGCAAACAACGTACCTAACGATAACATCGACCGCATGCTTAAAAAGGCAGCAGGCGAAACCGACAAGGAATACGAAGAAATCGTTTACGAGGGCTACGGCCCGAATGGCGTTGCCGTTGTAGTAGAAACTCTTACCGACAACCGCAACCGCACAGCAGGAAACGTTCGCCATTATTTTGACAAAAACGGCGGTAACCTCGGTCAGAATGGCTCGGTTATGTTTATGTTTGAGCGCAAGGGCATTATCATTATGAACGCAGAGGATCTCGACGAAGATACAGTTATGATGGATGCTCTCGATTCGGGTGCAGACGATTTTAACGCTGACGGCGATATTTTCGAAATCACCACCGACCCCAACGAGGTTATCAACGTTGCAACGGCACTTCAGGAAAAGGGATATTCCTTTGAATCGGCAGAAGCCGCTTACATCCCCGCCACAACAACCACGCTCACCGACGAGGAGCATTTATTTAAAATGAACCGTATGCTCGATATGATGGAAGAGGACGACGACATCCAGCACGTTTGGCATTCCTGGGCGCAGGACGAATAAGGATTATACTCTAAATAACATTAAAAAAGCTATGTGGAAATCCCGCACAGCTTTTTTTATTTTTTTAATATACCCCCTCATTGACAATATACCCCTGTAGGGTATATGATGTTTTTAGAGGTGGATTATGGATA
>JAFOCB010000050.1 GCA_017381515.1 Clostridia bacterium
AGTCGTTTACACCGCCGTAAACCACGATAATATCGGCATTTCTATCCATATAAAACGCACGTCCACAGAAGCAGAGGTCATAATGCGCCTTTGTGCTCGGCTTTGACTGATGGGCAAGTCGGCTTCCGCTGATGGAGTAATTGCGAATTTCCTTTGGCTCACATTTTCTCAGCAATACGCGGTCGTAGCAATCCTTTACGTCGTCGAGTCCTATTCCCTCGGTGATACTGTCGCCGAGAAAATTGATTATCTTTCCCTTTATTTCCATACCCTAAATAACACACCTTAAAACATTTATTATAAAAAAGCCGAAGGACATTATAGCACAGAAAATCAGCCGTCGCAACAGAATAATTTTCTATACTACCTGATAGTTTTATATATAAGCGGATTTTCAGTCGGCTTATCACCCGAAATTGAGACGGCTGAAAGGTAGCAATCCCTTGCCTTTTCGGGAGAAAGGTCGTTGTAGTAAAGGGTGGCGAGCAGGTCGCCCTTTGTCACACTGTCACCGACCTTTTTGTTCATTACGATACCTGCGCTTAAATCGATACTGTCCTCCTTCGATTCGCGTCCTGCACCGAGCATAACGCTTGCAATACCGATTTTTTCGGCATTCATCGAGGTTATATAGCCGTCGGTTTCGCAGATAATGTCAAGTGAATTTTTAGCCGTTGGTAAGAGGGACGGATTATCGATAAATCGACCGTCACCGCCCTGCGCCTCTATCCATTCGCGCATTTTGGAAAGGGCAAGACCCGAAACAATAGCATCCTCGACCTTTTTCTCTGATTCATCGAGAGAAATATCGAAAATGAGGGAGACCATTTGGGAGGCAAGTGCCTTGCACACGTCGCGAAGGTCACCTGTTTTTTTATTTTTAAGCACCTCGACGGCTTCGACGATTTCGAGCGAATTGCCGATGTTATTGCCGAGCGGCGAATTCATATCGGTAATGAGGGCTGCCATTTTTCTGCCGCATTTTTTACCGATATTGACCATGCTTTCGGCAAGCAGCTCGGCATCCCTTTCGGTTTTCATAAATGCGCCGCCGCCAACCTTTACGTCGAGGACGATGGTAGATGCACCTGCGGCAAGCTTCTTGCTCATAATACTCGAAGTGATAAGCGGAATACTCTCGACGGTTGCGGTAACATCACGGAGCGCATACAGCTTTTTATCCGCAGGGACGAGGTTGCCCGTTTGACCGATTATAGCCATTCCGACGCTCTCGGTTTGGGCAATAAATTCATCGGGTGAAAGCTCGGTTTTATACCCCGAAATTGATTCGAGCTTGTCCACCGTGCCGCCCGTATGACCGAGTCCACGTCCCGACATTTTGGCAATTTTGCCGCCAATCGAAGCAACTATCGGCGCTACGATAATCGAGGTTTTGTCCCCTACTCCGCCGGTACTGTGCTTATCGGCCGACAAATCTCCAAATCGGGAAAGGTCAATTCTGTCACCCGAATCGGCCATACATTCGGTCAGACAGACCGTTTCGGCATCGGTCATCCCGCGGAAATATATCGCCATCATCAGCGCAGATGCCTGATAGTCGGGGATTTCTCCATTCGTATAGCGGTTTATGAAAAAGGCGATTTCCTCATTTGAAAGCTCGCCGCCATTTCGCTTTTTTTGAATAATATCGTACATTCTCATTTTAAAGCCGCCCCTTTTTCAATCGAGAAGATATGGGGTAAAAGGTCGGAAAGGGTGAATTTTTCGTAATCCTCATCCGTCGCTACCAAAATAGTGAAATCGGGACCGCAAAACTCCGCCATCACCTGACGGCAGACTCCGCAAGGATAAAAGGGTGTATCCCCTTTTTTATCCTTTTGCCCGTAAACGGCTATCATTTTAAATTCGCCTTCACCCTCACTGATTGCCTTAAAAAAAGCCGTCCTTTCGGCGCAAACTGTGGGCGAAAATGACGCATTTTCGATATTGCAGCCGGTGTAAACCATTCCGTTAACGCAAAGCAAAGCGGCACCCACCCTGCAATTTGAATAGGGTGAATAGGACATTTTTGCAGCTGCTTTTGCGGTTTTAATCAAATCCTTTTCTGTCATAAAATTACGCCTTTCTATTTGCTTATTTTAGCGAAGTATCTGATCCGCAAAGCTATCTCCGTCGCCATCGAAATCAACCGACAAAGCTTCCTTCACAAAAGCGGCAATATCGGCAAAGCTGCCGCGAGTACCGAGATTTATCGGCTTTACGCACCTGCCGTAAACGATGAGCGGTGTGTATTCGCGTGTGTGGTCGGTGCTTTTATCCCCGGGGTCGCAGCCGTGGTCGGCGGTAATAATGAGAAGGTCGTTTTCCTTCATTTCGGTGGTGAAATTGCCCAGCCATCTATCGAATTCGCTGAGCGCCGACGCATAGCCGTCGATGTCCTGGCGATGTCCGTAAACCATATCGAAATCTACCAAATTAGTAAAGCAAAGTCCCTCAAAATCGCGGTCGAGGGTTTCCATAGTCCTTTCCATTCCATCGGAATTGGAGGTGGTGAAAATGCTTTCGGTTATGCCTTGACCTGCGAAAATATCGGTTATCTTTCCTATCGCGATTACGCTTTTCCCTGCCGATTTTATCGCATCGAGGAGGGTTTCCTTTGGCGGGAGTAGGGAAAAGTCGTGACGTCGGGAGGTGCGCTTGAAATCGGGATATTCGCCGCTGAAGGGTCGCGCAATTACGCGCCCTAACGCATGCTCACCGCAAAGCATTTTTCGTGCTATTCGGCAATATTCGTACAATTTTTCGGGCGGCACAATATCCTCGTGAGCTGCAATCTGAAACACGCTGTCGGCGGAGGTATATACAATTAGCTTGCCCGTTTGGATATGCTCCATTCCATAGTCGCGGATAACGTCGGTACCCGAATAGGTACTGTTGCACAAAATCCCCCTGCCAGTAAGACGAGAAAACTCGTCAATCACCTCGTCGGGAAAGCCGTTTGGGTAGGTTGGCATGGCCTTTTTTGAAACGAGTCCCGCTATCTCCCAGTGGCCGATTGTGGTATCCTTTCCCGCCGATTTTTCGGTCATACGACCGACTGCGGCTAAATGATTTTCGGCTGAGTTAAGATAATCTATTCCGTCAATGTTTCCAAGTCCCAAGCGAATGAGATTGTCCACCTTGAATTCGGGTGAAGCGGATATTCTTTTAAGTGTGTTTGCACCACTATCACCGAAGTTATCGGCATCGGGCATTTCGCCGATTCCGAGCGAATCGAGGACGATTAAAAACACTCGTTTTATCATTGTCTTGCCCCTTTTAGTCAAGCTTTTTTGCCGTTTTGAGTGCGAGTTCAATCATTTCGGTAAAGGAATTCTGACGCTCGTGGGAGGTGGTTTCCTCACCCGTCAGAATGTGGTCGGAAACGGTGCATATCGCAAGGGCGTTTTTACCGCTTCGAGCGGCGTTCATATATAGAGCAGCGGCCTCCATTTCAACCGCCATTACGCCCATTTTTCTCCACTTTGACGTGGTATTATGACATTCGGGTACACCCTTTTCATCGGTGTAGAAGGTGTCGGACGAAAGAATGTTTCCAACGTGGAAATTTACGCCCATTTGCTCGGCGGTTTCGGTGCATTTTTGCAACAAATCGTAGCTGCATATTGCCGAAAAGGTGCCCGGCAGATTAAACTGAGCGGCATAATTCGAATTGGTGCAAGCACCCATACCGATAACTATATCTCGCACCTTTATATCGGGGTTTATCGCACCAGCAGAGCCGACGCGAATGATATTTTCGACACCGAAAATATTATAAAGTTCATAAGAGTAAATGGCAATCGACGGCATACCCATTCCGCTTGCCATAACCGAAACGCGCACTCCGTCATAGTAGCCCGTATAGCCCTGAATTGAACGGACGTTATTGACAAGCTTTGCATCGGTAAGGAAATTTTCGGCAATAAACTTTGCTCTGAGTGGGTCGCCCGGCATCAAAACAGTTTTTGCAAAATCGTCGGGAGTTGCGTTTATATGAGGGGTGGGATAAAGCTTTTCTGTCATTTTTTATCTACTCCTTTTTTATTATGTTAGCGTTTTAATATCCGCTTGAACTTTCGTTTTTTACCGCCTTTACAATTCGGCTGGTGCCGAGTCGGTCGGCTCCTAAATTTATAAAATCCTCGGCATCGGCAATCGACGAAATGCCGCCTGCCGCCTTTATTTTCACCGATTCTGATACATTGGCGGCAAAGAGGGATATGTCCTCCTTTGTTGCACCGGAGGTGGAAAATCCGGTTGACGTTTTGATATAATCGGCGCCCGACAAGGATACGATTTCGCACATCTTTTTCTTTTCGTCGTCGGTGAGAAGGCAGGTTTCGATTATTACCTTTAATACCCTTTCGTCACAGACCGATTTGATTTGCTTGATTTCGTTTAAAATATCGTCGTAGCATTTGTCCTTCAACCAGCCGATATTGATTACCATATCAATTTCGTCGGCGCCGTTTTTTATCGCGTCTGCGGTTTCGAAGCACTTTGTTTCGGTGGTACTGTATCCATTGGGAAAGCCGATGACTGTGCAAATTTTAAGCCCTTCGCCGACGTATTCCTTTGCCGCTTTTACATAAGATGCGGGGATGCAAACCGACGCTGTTTTATACTTCATACCATCGTCGCAGATTGCCTTTATTTCGTCCCACGTCGCACTCTGTGTGAGTAAGGTGTGGTCAACCCTTAATAGAATTTCGTTTATATCCATTATCATTTACCTCGCTGAATTTTTTCTCTTATCCCTATTATAAACAATTTTAGGGCAATACACAACAGCTTTTATTCAAGCTATTTGCACCGCCCTACATTACTTAATAATATATACTCTTTATAGCCGCGTAGCATTCGTCCTCGTTCATACCGCATTTGATTTGGTCACTATACAAAATGCGTAGTATGAGCCAATCCATTTCGGAAAGGTGGTCGGTTTCGGTGTATTCGGAATAGACGACGCTGTCCTTTCGCGTTTCGGTATCGTTGCTGACACCTATCGCGTTTACAATTTCCTCCAATAAAACGGCAGGTCTGACCGCGTTTGACATCGATTTATCATAACCGATTTGGGCTCTGCAAATCACGTTTACTCGGAGCAAAAACCAAAACTGCGATATTCCGTCCGACCGCTCAAAATTAACCGCGCTACCCATTTTTTGCATCAGTTCGCCCGACGACATAAAATTCATAACAAAATTGGGTCGCTTTCCATTTTCGACAGGGTACATTCCCGGAAAGCCGTCGATTTGGTTAAGCTCATTGATAAAATCGGTAATTATCCTCTTATCCTCGTCGGAATGGTCACCCTCGATTGTGTAGTAAATGGGTAAAATCCACTTTTGCACGAGACCGCTGTTTTCGACGTTTTCGGTATATTCAGAGGAAAGAACAACCTCCTTGAAATAGGCAAAAACCTCGTCGGCGGTATAATCAGGATTGTAAAAGACGGAATGCTCGATTGACAAATACTCGTTCTCATTCTCCGCCTCGGTCTCGCGGATAAAGGACGATTTTGAAAATGGCTCGGGAATTTGTGCCGCTTTGTTTTCGGCACAAGAGGAAATATTCACAAGTATAAAAATCGCCGAAACAAGCGCTAAAATTCCTTTCATCAAAATCTCCTGTCGAATAAATTATTTTGCTCGGATGAGCTGCTTTGAGTATGAGAAAAACGGCATATTGGACGAAGTAAGCTCGATGGTTTCGTCCATTTCGCTTGATAGATATTTAATCTTTGCAAAGAGGGTCTTTTCCTTGTCGAAATAGATGCTTCCCTGCGCATCGTCTGTCGCTTCGACGAAATAGCTGCCGCCGTATTTCATTTCGCTGATATAACGGGTCCAAACGCCATCGATGTCCTCGCTGAGCATTCGTTTGATTTCGCCGACGTATTCCTCGTATGTATAGCCGTGCTGGGAAAGAATATCGTCGAATTCCTGCTCGTTTACCGCTTCGGATACCGAGCCGCTAATGGTTTCCATAGCCAATTCCTTATCCCTGTCGTACGCTTCGCAAACAGCATCGTACAAGGAGGTGATTTCCTTTTTCACCTCGGTTTCATTAGGTGTGATTAAGTAAGAGCCGTCATTATTAAATTCGACATTAAAGGTTAAGGTCAAACCGCTGAAATCAACCTTATTTAAATACGAGCCAAAGGTTTCTTTTATCAAATTGTCCTCATCCATGCTGATAAACTCGGCAGCGGTTGCCTTCATTTCCCATTTACCCGCCATTCTTTCGGCAGATATATCGCTTGAGGAAGAGCAAGCGGTTAAAAAAGACAAAATTATG
>JAFOCB010000051.1 GCA_017381515.1 Clostridia bacterium
GAGAATGTCGGTGATGTATCCGTCGCCGTAAATGGCTTTACATTCCTTGCCGAGAATGACGTTTGTGCGCTCCTTGTTTATGTTCAGAATTACGGTTTTGAGTCGATTACCGAGGGCGGATTTCAGCCCCTCGATGAGCGCATCACTTTTTGGCAGAGAGCTTCCGTTTATGACGGCGCAAACCATTATCTCATCGGTCATTTCCGCCTGACGAATGTATATGTTGCGGACAAGTCCCTTTCCGCTCACCTCGTCATATACCGAGATGCCATTTTGCTCAATAAACTCGGCAAAAAGGTCGATTATCACCCTGAAAATTTCGGGTTGAAGCCGACAGCTTCTGCAATCAATGACGCGGTGGCTTCGCTCGGCGTAAAAGCCGATTCTGAGCCCATTATTATCGCGTGAAACGGCATACTGAGCCTTGTTTCTGTATCCGTGAATGTTATCGGCGGCAACGATTTTGTCGGTTGGGGAATCGACCGAGCCGATTCGCCGCATGGCATCGGAAACACGCTGCTGCTTTATTTCGCATTCGGCATCGTAGCTTATGTGACGAAAGGCACATCCTCCACAGGAGGGGAATGACGCGCAATCATTTTCGATTCGGTAGGGGGAAGGGGTGACCACCTCGTCAATTTTTGCAACAGCATATTTTTTATTAACCTTTATGATTCGGGCATTCACTCTGTCGGAAATGGCAGCCCCTTTAATAAAAACGGCAAAACCGTCGGGATGAGCAACGCCCGAGCCCTCGGCGGTCATTCCGTCGATTTCGGCCAGAATAATATCATTTTTTTTAACCAAAAAATCACCCCACGCTATTGAAAATGTAAAGCGAATGTGTAATAATTAAGACAATTATAGCACATAAGGAGTGTATTGCAAATGTTGTTTCAAAAAAATGATAGAGTTTTATTCTATGGTGACTCGGTAACAGATGCCGACCGCTCAAAGCCGACCGGTCAGGGTATCGCAGTTTTCAACCCGTGGGGTTACGGCTACGTAAGTAAGATTGCCGCTTTCATGGGTGGAATTTATCCCGAGCTCAACATTCATTTTATAAACAAGGGTACCAGCGGAGAGCAGACACGTCATCTGGTCAGACGCTTTGACACCGACGTCCGCGCAGAAAAGCCCGACGTAATCTCGATTATGATTGGCGCAAATGATATTTGGCGTCAGTTTGACGAGTCGGATAACCCTGCCGAGCACGTATTTATCGACGAATACACCGAAAATATGACAAAGCTTATCGACATGAGCTTGGAGGTAACCGACCGAGTTATCATTATGTCGCCCTTTATGATTGAATCGTGTAAGGAAGATGCAATGTTACAGCAGATTTACGCTTACACCGAGGTTTGCGAAAAGCTCGCAAAGGAAAAGGGCGTAATATTCATCAACACCATGTCGGGCATTGAGGAGCTTCTGAAATCGCATCATCCTTATTACTATTCGTGGGACAGAATTCATCCGTCGGCAATGGTACAGGCGAAGCTTGTTAATATGTTCTTTAAGGCAACAGGTCTCGACCTGATGAAATAATGAAAAGGGCAAAGCGTATTGTCATTGACGCGATTACAATGGCGGCAGGGTATCTTGCCTTTTGCCTCGTTGTCATGTTTTTGACCGAATACACCACCATTATTCCGCTCACGCGCGAAACCATTTTTTCGTCCAAAAAGTATGCGACAAATCTGGTCACAACCGGACTTGCAATCGCTACTGCGGCGGGAATTTCGGCGGTTACGTATAATTTCGGGGATAGGAAAAGGCCCGGCTTTTTGCTCGGTATATTCGGGCTTTGCGTCGCAGGAGTGATTACCTGGGCGGTAAGCGCTTCACCGACAGAAAATCCCACGCTAATATGCATAAACGCACCGTTCAGTATTGCAACCGAGTTTTTTGGCGGCTTTCCGCTACTGCTCATTTTGAGCGCGTTTTTGAGCTTGATTGTCTACTTAAAGGCGAGGGCAGATGCTTGATTTTTGCAGTAAAAATCGAATAATCGTCACCTGTTCGAATATAATAAATGTATGGCAGAAGTAAAGCGGTCGCACAAAATCTTCTTTCTATGTTAAAAATTTTTTATTGACAAGAAAAAGCGAAAGTGCTATTTTTATAATATATTTTTTGTAAAGAAGGTTTGAATGATGAAATTCATCACGGTAAAAACTTACGAAGAGCTTAGTAAAAAGGCGGCATCAATCATCGCATCCCAGGTTGTTTTAAAGCCGAATTGCGTTCTCGGTCTCGCCACCGGCTCATCACCCGTCGGAACCTATCAGAATCTTATTAAATGGTGTGCCAATGGCGACCTCGATTTTTCGTCTGTTCGTTCGATAAATCTCGACGAGTACATCGGTCTCGACGGCACTCATGAACAGAGCTATCGTTATTTTATGAATGACAATCTCTTTAACCACGTCAATATTGACAAGGCAAATACCTAC
>JAFOCB010000052.1 GCA_017381515.1 Clostridia bacterium
CCGACACGTTCCCGCTACTCCGGCAATGCGAGGAATATCCGTACTGGTACGCCATCGTATACAAGGGACAGATCGGCTATATCACGTCTCTGCCCCGATACACGGAGGTCATCGAGAAATGACGGCGGTTATTGCATCACTCGGCGCGGCGTTGATCGCCGCCGCCGTTTCAATCGTTTCCCTTTGTTTACAGAGGAAATGGAAAAAGGACGATCAGAGCGCTGGAAAGCTCGACGCGATCAGCACGGAAGTACAGAGCGTCAAAAACACTTTGACCGAGCATATCGCCACGGACGCAGAAGCAGACGCGAAACAGGCGCGCCGCCGCATCATCGACTTTTCCGACGAGTGCCGCAGGGGAACGCGGCATTCCGAGGAACATTTTGATAACGTCCTCGAAGATATTGACGCATACGAAAAGTATTGCGCCGCGCATCCGCAATTCGAGAATCGAAAAGCGGTCCAGTCTATACGGTTTATCGTTGAAATCTACGATGAATGCAAACGCAAAAACGATTTCATTTGAAAGGAGATTGCTTATGTTCAAACTAAAAAACGAAGTCTATGATGTTCTCAAGTGGATCACGCTTGTTGTGATTCCCGCACTTGCGACCGCATACGTCGGTCTTGCGGCAATTTGGGGATTCCCCTATGCCGACGCGATCAGTAAGACCGCCTGTGTGGTCTGTACGCTCCTCGGCGCGTTGCTCGGCATTTCCACGGCAGAATATAACGCCGCGAAGAAAGAGCCGTTCAAATGGCACGACAAAGAAATCGACGAATAAAATCTTCCGGCGTTGGTCATGCGCCGGATGGTGCTCCTCCTTGCCCCCGCTTCGGCGGGGGTTCTTTTATTGCTCGTCCTTTTCGGCGATCCCGTTCAGCATACCCATTCGTTCCGCTAAAACCTCCGCGCAAACGTTCGCTGTGATATACCGTGTTCCTCTCGGTATTGGGTTATAACCTCGCCGACTTTCATATATGCCTCCCGCGTATTTGGTGCCTTTATTTACATGAGCGTCGCCGCGCTGTCAACAAATATTAACAATTTATTAAATCGTAAAAATATAGTGTTTATTCCGCTTGACATTCTCGAACGGTAACAAAAAGGCACTCCGAAAGGGGTGTCTTTTTTGCGTGAAAAAATTTTTAAAAAATCGCCGAAAATGTGAAAATAAGTGTTGACAATGTGCGTACAATGTGGTATAGTATAGACATCAAATGAAGGAGGTCATCATCATGGCAAAGGTAAACACGAAGGAGATCCGCTACGACGAGATCAAGGTTGGAGACGTCATCTTCTGGCACGGCGCGAAGGAGATCGTAAAAAAGGTTTTCGAGTTTCCGGCTCCGGCGAATGAGTGGTTTCCGGATGAAGTTTCGATCACGTTTGAACTTGAACCGGCTGACGAAGAAGCTGTCCGGTTGCTCGGTAATTTTTACAGCCACGGAACGTATGGCGGCGTCGGCTGTCTGACGGCTGAGCTGGTAATCGAATAACAAACACTTCGCTGCGCTATCGGCAACACGGGCAGAAAGGGGAAGAAATGAAAAGGGACGCAGTATACCGGTTCTATTTTGAGGACGGCGCGGAGGTCGTAACGGCAAACATGACGTGCGATCTGGCGCGGGTTTTGATGGTTGGTCACGGAAAGATCACGGGAAAGTATTTCGTGAAATGGGTTGATGAAGGAGGCGAAACGAAATGAACGAGGTTTTTGCATGGTTTGACGCCCATGTCGGTTTGATTGGCATTTTGCTGGTGATTGCGATCGGCGCGTGTGCTGTTATCTTGGCGGTCGATGCAAAGTGGAGGAGAGATCGAGACAAGAAAGTCAAACGGTTGCAGTATGCGCTTGAAACGAATGAGCGGTTGATCGCCAACAAAGAAAAGGAAAACTGGGATTTGAAGGTCGCTCTGTTCATGGCAAGGGAAGACAAGAAGATTTCAGAACGGAAACTGCAAGAAGAGATCAACAAGCGAGACTTGAGAATCACGCATCTTGAACAGGACAAAAAACAGCTTACGAAATGGGGAAAATGAGCATGATGTGGCATTGCAATGATTGCGGACAGAATCACTATTACGACGAAATTGTTGTTCGGCGCGACACGGACACCAAGGAAACAAGCATCACCTGTCCGTCGTGCGGAAGCGACAATTTGACCGAAGCTGAACCGTGCGAGGTTTGCGGAGAGTGCTATCCGATCGAAGATCTGTACGGGTACAACCATCGGGTATGCCGAGACTGTATTGAAAGGAAAAACGGCGATATTGATTTTTTCGCCGATGTCGGAAAAGAATCCGGCTGCGACGTTGAATACTCTCTAAACAGCTTCCTTGCATCGTTCTTTTCAAAGGAAGAACTGGAGGACTTGATGATTGCCGAACTGAAAAACAGAGCTTCGATCCGTCCGGTTGATTGCTCCGAGTATCTCAAATATAACATGGAAGACGCGGCCGACGTGTTGGCAGAAGAATAAAAAATAGTTGACAATGTGCGCCGATTGTAGTATAATCAAAGAAAAACAGGAGGGCAAAATGAACGAGAAGAATCAGCGAATCTTCATCCGCGTTTCGGAGGAAGAGCACAAGCAGATTAAGGCGAAAGCGGAAGCGCTCGGACTGAAAATCAGCGCATACATCCGCATGATGGCTTTGAATGGAACGATCAAAAAGGGAGTGTGACAAGAATGACCGAGAAGGAATATCGGGCAGCGGAAGGCGTGAGCCGGTCGCAACTGTGGCGGCTGAAGGAATCTCCGGAGAAATTCAAATATGCAGAGGAGCATCCGGAGGAACCTACACCGGCGCTGATCTTCGGCCAGATGGTTCACAAACTTGTCCTGGAACCC
>JAFOCB010000053.1 GCA_017381515.1 Clostridia bacterium
GGTATTTTCGCCCGTTCTATTTTATCCCGTTTATGAATTCCTCGGCAAGTGCGTTATATGCGATTGCACCCTTTGACGAGCGGTCAAAGTACTGAATCGGTTGACCGAAGCTGGGCGCTTCCGAAAGGCGTACTGTACGCGGAATTGTGGTGGCAAAAACCTTTCGCGGAAAGAAGCGTTTTACTTCGCCGACAACCTGTTGAGTAAGGTTGAGTCGTCCGTCGTACATGGTCAGCAGTACCCCTTCAAGCTCTAAAATCGGGTTGTACCTCTGCTTTACCAGACGAATGGTTGACATTAGCTGGCTAAGTCCTTCGAGGGCGAAATATTCGCATTGAACAGGGACTAGCACCGTGTCACTGGCATTCAGCGCGTTAAGAGTAATCAGCCCAAGCGACGGGGGACAGTCGAGAAAAATGTAATCGTAATTGTCCCTGACGGGTGCAAGCGCACGTTTGAGAATGCTCACCCTGTTTTCTTTTTCTATCATTTCGATTTCGGCACCTGCAAGGTTCATATTTGCAGGGACGATGTCGATGTTTTCAAATTCGGTTTTTATCACCGCAGCTTCGACCGAAGCCCCTTCACAAAGCAGGTTATAGCTCGAAATTGTCAGCTTTCGCTTGTCAATTCCGTAGCCACTTGTCGAGTTTCCCTGCGGGTCAATGTCGATGAGAAGCACCTTTTTGCCCAGTTTGCCTAAACCGGCAGTCAGATTAACGGCTGTTGTCGTCTTTCCTACGCCGCC
Source organism: Clostridia bacterium (assembly GCA_017381515.1). Taxonomy (GTDB): domain Bacteria; phylum Bacillota; class Clostridia; order Oscillospirales; family Acutalibacteraceae; genus UMGS1976. The sequence continues at coordinate 749 of JAFOCB010000053.1, forward strand.
CTTTTGATTAACACAAGAAATTACCTTTCCCAAAGCAAAATCCGCCTTTTCGTGTATGTTTTTCACTATATCGAAGCCGCCTTGCTCACAAAAACGGCAAATTCCTATATGATTTATACATTATAACATAGTATTACTTAAATGAAAAGGGGAAAAGACGAAAAAATTGAACAAAAAACCGTCCCAAAATTCTCACCTCTGCCACGAATGTTTCACGTGAAACAATTATAAAGCGGTATTGCCCCGTGTACTGTTTCACGTGAAACAAAAAAAGACCCCCAAGTTGATTGCTCAACGAGGAGACCTTTGTATAACAGGGGTACCGTCACCTTTCGTCACAAATCAAAGCGTAGCTGCTCGGCTTTTTGCCGCTCTTTGCGCTTTTCCTTTGGGATAATGACGGTGTACCGAATAAACGAATCGTTCTCGACCTTGTCCGCACGGGCATCGAGACCGCTCCGTCTAATCGTGTCAACCGCCTTTGTCAGCGTGTTGACATAGATGCGAAAGTCGCGTATCACGTGTTCGCGAATAATCGGCGGCTTTTGGGCAAAGGATGGCTGCGGCTCCTCCTCGGGCGGATTCATGAGGCATTCAATCATTTCCTCGGCTTCGCGAACCGATAACTGCTTTGAAATGATTTCATTTAGGGCATCGTCCCTTTCCTTGTCCTCGACCAGCCGCAAAAGTGCCCTCGCGTGCCTTTCGGATAGCCCCGCGGCAACGATTCGCGCCTTTTGGTCGTTGTTTAGCCGTAAAAGTCGCAGTTTATTTGCAATGGTCGATTGCGATTTACCGAGCCGTACCGCCGTTTCATACTGGCTGAGCCCCCATTCGTTCATCAGCGCGCGGATTCCCTCCGCCTCCTCAAACAGATTGAGGTCGCGCCGTTGCAGATTCTCAATCAGCGACAAAAAGGCGGCCTTTCGGTCGTCGGCAACCTGCACAACGCAGGGAACCTCACGCAGTCCCGCGAACTTTGCCGCGCGAAGCCGTCTTTCGCCTGCTATCATTTCGTAACTACCGTCCTCGCGCTTTCGCACGCAAAGCGGCTGAATAATGCCGTTTTTTCTAATCGAATCGGCAAGTCCCATCAGTTCGTGTTCGTCAAATTCGCGTCGCGGCTGAAAAGGGCTTTGGCGAATCTGCGACAGGGGAAGCGAAACCAGACGCAATCCCTTATTCCGTGTAATAAATATAAAAATGCACCGCCTTTCTTATAATTCGATTATAAGGCGGTGCTTTATCAACTTTTTAGCCGATTATGTATGTGATTTTTTGTTTTTTTAGCCGATTAGAGCGGCTTTTTTGCAATTTTTGCAGAAACTCGGGGATAACCTGTCGGAGTATGGGCGATTTTTTCGACGGTGAGAATGCATCTTTCGCTTCCGTCGGAGAGTGTCAGCGAGGTTGTACCTTTGCTCTTTCCGCCCATGATTTTGATTGCGTTCTGCGCCGATTTAAGTTCTTCCTCCGCACTCGGCCCCTTCATCGCAATAAATTTGCCTCCAACCTTAACGAAGCCGAGACAGTATTCCGACAATAAATTCATCGCCGCAACCGCTCTTGCCACGGCAAAATCGTACTTTTCGCGAAGTTCGGGCTTTACCGCCGCTTCCTCTGCACGAGCGTGAAGCGCGTTTACCTCCACGCTAAGCTCATCTGCCGCCGCTTTGAGAAAGGTGATGCGCTTATTTGTGCCGTCGAGGAGGGTAATATCCATATCGGGACGGGCAATTTTAAGCGCAAGTCCGGGGAATCCTGCGCCGCTTCCAACGTCGATAAGACGGGCGTTTTTCTGCGGCTTTACTGCCGAAAGGAAGGTCAGCGAATCGGCAAAATGTCTGGTCACAACGGCGCTCGGCTCGGTAATCGCCGTCAAATTCATTTTTTCGTTCCATTCGATTAAAACACGAGCATAGGTATCGAATCTTTCGGCGGCAAGGGAATCGATTTCGACGCCAAAATCGGCACATTCTCGTTTAAGCTGGTCGATGTCGATAATCATGATTTTCCTCCTTGCTTGTCCAGCCAAATAAGCAAAACGGTGATGTCGGCAGGGTTTACACCCGAAATTCCGACCGCCTGACCGATGCTTGCGGGACGTATTTTTTCGAGCTTTTCGGCGGCTTCGAGTCGAAGTCCCGTAATCTCGGAATAGTTGATATTATCAGGAATTAGCCGCCTTTCAAGACGACGAAGCTCGTTGGCTTGTGCAAGCTGCTTTTTAATGTAACCTGCATATTTTATTTCGATTTCCGCCTTTTCCACCACGTCAAAGGGGAGGTCGGGTCGCTCCTTGTCAAATTCCGCCAGACAGACATAGTCAATCTGCGGTCGGCGGATTAGCTCGGCGAGGTGAACACCGCCATCGACCGCCGATGTTTCACGTGAAACAAGCATTTCGTTTAGCGCATCAGAGGGTGGAATTACCGTCCTTTCAAGGCGTTCGATTTCGGCTTCTTTTTGCGCCATTCGGCCAAGGTAACGCTCCCAAGTATCATCGTCGACCAGTCCCAGCTCGCGTCCTCGCGGCATAAGTCGCTCGTCGGCATTGTCCTGACGTAGAATGAGTCGGTATTCAGAGCGCGAGGTCATCATTCGGTAGGGGTCGGTGCAGCCCTTTGTTACTAGATCGTCAATGAGGGTACCGATATATGAGGACGACCGCTCCAAAATGAACGGCTCCTTGTCCTGCACCAAATGTGCCGCGTTAATTCCCGCGACAAGTCCCTGCGCCGCAGCTTCCTCATATCCCGACGAGCCGTTAAACTGTCCTGCGCCAAAGAGACCGCCAAGCCCCTTAAATTCGAGGGTTGCTTTGAGGGCGGTCGGGTCAACGCAATCATACTCTATCGCATAAGCGGTGCGCATAAACTTGACCTTTTCGAGTCCCGGAATACTGCGGTACATTTTAATCTGCACCTGTTCGGGTAGGGAGGAGGAGGCGCCCTGCAAATACATTTCCTCGGTGTTCAGACCGCACGGCTCGATAAAAAGCTGATGGCGCGGCTTATCTGGAAACCGCATAATTTTGTCCTCTAAACTAGGACAGTAGCGAGGGCCAACACCCTCGATTGCACCGCTATAAAGCGGCGAATACTTTATGTTTTCGGTGATTATTCTATTGGTCTCCGCGTTGGTATAGGTAACGTGGCAAATTGCTTTATTTTGCGGAGGAGTGGTATGCGAATATGAAATGGGAGCGGTGATTTCGTCCCCTGGCTGTTCCTCTAATTTAGAAAA
>JAFOCB010000010.1 GCA_017381515.1 Clostridia bacterium
TACGAGACCTGCAATATCAACAAATTCGATTGTTGCAGGGGTGAACTTTACGGGATTATACATTTCCTTTAAGCTTTCCAGACGCTTATCAGGTACCGAAACAATACCAACGTTCGGCTCAATGGTGCAAAATGGATAATTCGCCGATTGAGCCCCAGCATTGGTTATCGCATTAAAAAGCGTAGATTTACCAACGTTAGGAAGTCCTACCATTCCAAGTTTCACAAATAATCATTCCTTTATATAAATTAGATATAATACGAAATCTGTGACAAACAAACACAAATTAACAAAACTGACCAAATTTGTACTAAAATTGATTACATCAAATTCGGGAGAACATAATGAATCATTTAAAGCACAAAGAAAAGGTTGAACGACAGATAGAAAACTGGGTAATTATAACCATTTTGATAATTTTTGTCTTTTTTATCATTGTCACAACATTTAAGGTTCCAAAAAAATTCATTACCAAATACGAATTCAGCGAATCAAACGATTTTATCGCCGCAAACGACAGCTTAGAGAATCCATACCTTAACGGCGAGATTGAAAAATCCGGTCTAATCAATATCAACGTGGCCACCACCGAAACTTTGAAGAAACTCAAAGGTATCGGCGATGTTAAAGCACTAGCAATAGTTGATTACCGAAACAAAAACGGACGATTCAAGAATATCAATGAAATTCTAAATGTAAAAGGTATCGGTGAAAAAACCTTTGACAAAATAAAGGATTACATTACCGTTTGATTGACCTTGCGGCTGAAAGTCCTGCTTTATAGCCGCTTGTCCATGCCCATTGCAAATTAAATCCGCCACAATCTCCTGTCATGTCAAGCACCTCGCCACAAGCAAAAAGTCCCTTGCACAAATTAGATTGCATGGTTTCATGGTTAAATCGATTAAGCTCAATTCCTCCTCCAGTTACCTGTGCGTATTCAAATCCGCGCACACCGGTAACTTCGAGTGGGAATTTTTTTATTTTACTTACAATTCCTCTAATTTCTTTTTCATTCAAATTAGATGCAGAATCCGAAAGCTGAAGCCCTGCTGATTTAATAATCGTTTGACCGATTCTCTTATTCAGCATACCAATAAAAAGATTTTCGAGCTTGTCCTCGTACACCGAATTTAAGCGTTTTTTTATCATCGAAACAATGCTTTCAAAATCGTATTCGGGCATAAAATCGATGCTAAATAAGGCATTATCCGCCCTTCCCTTTAGCATTTGAGAAAGCTGTAACACCGGAGGTCCCGATATGCCATATTCGGTGAAAAGAATTTCTCCAAAATCCGATTTTCTACTATTTCCAACCTTTAAGGTGAGAATTGCATCGGTCTTTATTCCTTTAAGCGCTTTGATAAGATTTAATTCAGTTTTTACCGCCGTGATGCAGGGATATAAAGGTGTGCACGTATGTCCATACTGTTTGAGCAAATTATACCCATCCCTACAACCACCGAGCTTATCCGATGCAGCTCCGCCCGCAGCAATAATAACGGTCTGTGACGTATATGACGATAAATTGGTCGCAACCTGAAACTTATCGTTAGATTTGTCGAGTTTTTCAACCTTTTCGCTACAATGAATGTCAACCAAAAGTCGTTCACACTCGTATCGTAACGCATCTAGAACCGACGACGCTTGTAATGAATAGGGGTAAATTTTGCCCTTTTCTTCCTCCTTAAACAATACACCAATGCTTTCAAAAAAATCTTTCGTATCATTCAAAGAAAATCCGTCAAAATAGTCGAAAAAAGCATTATCAGACGAATAATAATGATCAGCCGAAATATCCGCATTCGTGATATTACAACGACCATTTCCTGTATTTATGAGCTTTTTTCCTACCCTGTCATTTTTTTCAATTACAATAACCTTTAAATCCGGTCGGGTCCTTTTTGCAGAAATGGCAGCAATTAAACCTGATGCTCCGCCACCAATAATGCAAACATCATATACTGTCATAAGTCCCTCACATAATGGTATGGCTGCCTAAATGTTTTAAGCAGCCATATTATTAAAGCAATATGAATTATTTAATAAATGCGTCGTGAACTGCCTTAACTGCCTTTTTAGAATCGTTAATATCGATGAGAACTGAAATTCTGATTTCACTGGTGTTAATCATCTGAATATTGATGTCGGCAGCATAGAGTGCTTCAAACATTTTTGCAGCAACGTTGGGGTGTGTTTCCATACCGCTACCTACGATAGAAACCTTTGAAATGTTATTGTCGCATGAAACCTTTGCCTTTGCGTCAAATGCAGTAACTACCTCCATAGCAATATCCTGCTGATCCTTGCTAACGGTGAAGGTAATGTCCTTTGTGCCGTCTCTACCAACCGACTGAAGAATGATGTCAACGTTAACGTGTTTCTGTGCCAAGCGGTCAAAAAGCTTGAATGCTACGCCGGGTACATCTTCGAGTCCTACTATTGAAATACGAGTAATATTGTCGTCCTTTGCTACGCCTCTGATAATTGTCTTTTCCACGGTTAATTTCTCCTTTACCATTGTTCCCTTTTGGTTTGTGATACTTGAAAGTACTTCGAGCTCAATTCCATATTTCTGAGCCATTTCTACCGAACGATTGTGTAATACCTGCGCACCCAAGGTTGCAAGTTCGAGCATTTCGTTATAGCTGACTTCGTCCTGCTTCTGTGCGTTGGATACCAAACGAGGATCGGCTGTATATACGCCGTCAACGTCGGTGAAAATCTGGCATTTTTCGGCCTTTAATGCAACTGCTAATGCAACCGCACTGGTATCCGAACCGCCGCGACCAAGTGTCGTAATATCATCAAACTTGTTGATGCCCTGGAATCCTGCAACAATGAGAATATTTCTCTGTGAAAGTTCGGCAGTCATTCTTTCGGTATCAACAGTCTTAATACGAGCGTTTCCGTAAATTGCATCGGTGTGAACTCCAACCTGCCATCCGAGCAAAGACTTTACCGGAAGTCCATGCTTTTCGATTGCCATAGCGAGCAAAGCAATAGAAATCTGTTCTCCGGCTGAAAGGAGCATATCCATCTCACGCTTTGATGCGTTAGGATTGATTTCCTTTGCCTTATCGATAAGGTCATCGGTGGTATCACCCTGAGCAGAGACAACGACTACTACATCGTGACCCGATCTGTATGTGTCGGCAATAATGCCTGCTACGCGATTTACGCGTTCAGCGTCAGCTACCGAGCTTCCGCCGAATTTCTGAACAATAATTGACATAATTAAACCATTTCCCCTCTTATATCATTACAGAATGTGAATAATTGAATCGGCTTTGAGTCCGGATTTTTCCAAATCAGCTCTAAGCTCACGTTCGATATTCTCACCTGTAACAAATGCTATTTCGTTGCCCTCATTGGACAGGAACTGAACCTCACCGAAATTATCAACAATATTCTTTTTATCCGCGTTGTAATCATCGGTTTTAGCTCTTATAAATAATCTCGTTTTTATATCGAGATAATTGACAACATAGTTATCCTCAGCAGGCGCCCAGTCGAGATATTTTCTCGCCTTTGTATGCTTGACGCAGTCGATTACGTCAGCAACAACGGCACTTGCCGTAGGAAGCTTACCTGCGCCACGTCCATAGAACATTACCTCGCCGGTAGCATCGCCATTTACCATTATCGCATTGAATACATCGTCAACGAGTGAAAGCTGACTATCATTCGATACGAATGCGGGATAAACTGTAACGGCAATCTTTCCACTTTCGAGAATGGAAACCTTACCGAGAAGCTTTATAACTCCGCCCCACTTTGACGCATATTCAACGTCGCGAAGGGTGATATTCGAAATACCTTCGGTATATACACTTTCGGGATAAACGTGTTTGCCAAAGGCAAGGGATGCTAAAATACAAATCTTTCTGCACGCGTCGTGACCTTCAACGTCGGCGGTCGGGTCTTTTTCCGCATAACCGAGCTGCTGAGCTATTGCAAGGGCATCCTTAAAATCAGTATTATCCTTTATCATTTTAGTCATAATAAAGTTAGTTGTTCCATTTAAAATACCGATTACGTCACAAATTTTATTAGCGGCAAGACACTGGGTCATCGGACGAATGATGGGAATACCACCACCAACACTCGCTTCGAATAAGAAGTTAAGGTTATTTTCCTTCGCTATTGTAACAAGCTCTTGTCCGTGCTTTGCAACCAGTTCTTTATTCGAAGTAACAATGCTCTTTCCCGCTAACAGACATGATTTAACGAAATCATAAGCAGGTTTTACTCCGCCCATTGTTTCGACAACGATTTTTACACTGTCATCATTGAGAATATCGTTAAAATCTTTTGTAAATCTATCACTCAAAGGACTGTCGGGAAACTCGCGTAAATCTAAAATATGTTTTATATTTATTTCTTCGGCAGCACGGCTGATGATTCCGTCGTGGTTATGTAATAAAACCTCGACAACTCCCGAGCCGACTACACCATGTCCCATAATTGCTATATTTATCATAATATCACCTTTAACCTAATATCTGTGCGACAGAAACGACTCCGTCAACCGTTTTTAATATCTCGACCATTTCGGAAACATTCAGGTCATCCGAACCGGACCTGAAACTAACCGATAACGAGGCACGACCACCATTTGGAATATCCTGATAAACAGTAAGGATATTTGCGCCCAATTTATAAAGCGCGTTAACAAACTGCATCATTACTCCTGCGCGGTCCTCTAATATAATATGTAAAGTAAAAATGTGCCCTTCATAGCGCTCGTTGTAATCAAAGACACTATCCTTATATTTATAAAAGGCACTTCGCGATACTCCTGCAAGCTTTGCAGCTTCGGTTGCATTCTTTACAACTCCGTCAGTAATCATCTTTTTCGCTTCAAGTACCCTTGTATAAACGTCGGGCAATATTTTACTGTCGATAAGCAAAAACTTTCCCATTATGTCCCCCGTGAAAATACAAGTGTTTTTCAAACAAAAACATTATAGCACACACACTTACATTTTTTCAAGTGCAAAATAATTATAAAAATTTCCTGTTAAACAGTTGAAATACATACATTTTAACCAATATATACAACATAAAAAGCACCTTCCTGTATTGAGGAAGGTGCTTTAAATAATTATTCGTCCTTATCGTTATTGCATTTTGAACAAGAATATGTGTTATTACAGCCGCAAATTCCGCTCCTACACTCTCTCGGTGGGAAAAAGTCGTCGGTCGGAAAATCGAGTCTGCTGAAAACCTCACAGGGATTATCGGTCGAGTTGCTGCATTCCTTATCGGGTATGCAAAAATCATAAACCGGAATAAGCATTTGAACGTTTCTGATAAGCTGTACGATAGTAAACAGACCGAGGGTTACAAACACGGCTTTTTCACCCGAATTATAGCTTTCTCTAATGTCACCGCCAAGCTTATCGCAAATCCTTCTGGGTACAGGACAATGACAGGTGCTATTACATACCGCCTTTATCGCGGCACTGAGCGGAATCGGGTCAACGCACTCAACAACGCATTTCGGCAGATTGCTTCTCGGTGATGCCTGATTATCATTTTCGCAGTCAAGCGCATATTCATTCGAAAATACCTTTACCTTGCCCTCACTACCATAAAGAATGACCTTTTTATTATAAAAGGCAACACCTTCAATGGATACGGGTGATGAATGCTGACTCATAAACAAATCAAATTTAAGCACAAAAAAGAAGGTCAAGTCGCAGGAATAATAACCTCTGTTAAGATGTACCGGTTCTACATCGATATATACGTTTTCAACCTCTGCGCATTTACAACGGATTGTCGTTGCACGAGCAATCATTTCGTCAACCTTGGGCGAAAAATAAACCTCAATATCGTCCAGACAATCTCTGTCGCAACACGAGTCGTAAACCCTTCCCCCATCTATACAAACCGCTTCTCTAAAATCGCCGTTTGCACTGATTTCAGCCATAAAATAAACCTCCCCAACAATATTAGTGAAGAAACATTCGGTATGAACCATACCTGAAACTTCTATAATATTCTATGTTGAAGAGGTTGTATTGTGACTAAAAATATTAAATTTTTTCGAGTTTTGCGAAATTTGCCATAACCTTTTTTGTTCCTACCGAGTCAAAGGCAATTTCGAGCATTGAATCGTTACCCATCGGTATTACGGAGGTAATCATTCCTTCGCCAAATGTCTTATGCTTAATACGTTCGCCTACTGAATAAACTGTTTTCGGTGCTGTTTCTTTTTTCTCAAATGTCGGTTTGGGCATCTGCGTCTTTGGTTGATTATATAAACCAGAGGCAGAATAGCTACTACCACTACGTCCAGACGAATAATCACCTGACGAGTATCCATGCGACAAATATCCGCCCGAAGAATATCCACCGCCTGAATTACGAGTGCCAAATCCACCCACATTACGACTTCCGAAACCGCCTGAAAATCCGCCAACAAATGACGAGCCCTTGCGTTCAATAAGGTGTTCGTCAATCTCACCGATAAAACGCGATTCTCTCATTCTCTCGGTTCTGCCAAAAAGCATTCGCTGATACGCATTGGAAATATAAAGTTTCTTCTTTGCTCGAGTAATGCCAACGTAAGCCAGACGACGTTCTTCCTCAATTTCGGCATCACCGGCATAAATCGACTGACTGCCGGGAAAAATTCCTTCCTCGACACCTATTATATATACAATAGGATATTCAAGTCCCTTTGCCGTGTGCATTGTCATCAAAGACACACGGTTGTCATCGTCAACGTCGTCGCGGTCCATATCGGTAATCAAGGAAATTTCCTCTAAAAAGCCAGAAAGTGTCGCGTTCTCGTTTTCTTCCTCGTATTTAACGATACTTGATAAAAGTTCGTTGACGTTATCGATTTTATCCTTGCCTTCGTCACCCAAATTCCTAAGCGCAAAAATATATCCGGTATCATCGAGAACCTTATTGAATATTTCGTGCAACTCTGCATTTTCGGCAAATTCGGATAAATTATCAATCATATTAGCAAAGCTAATGAGCTTGGGTGCCGCCGATTTCAAGGTTGCATACTGGTCGGCATTTCGCATAATTTCGAGAATAGGCATATTCAGTTGATACGAAAGTTCGGTCATTTTGCCAACCGTTGTAGCACCGATGCTTCTCTTTGGCTCGTTAATAATTCGCGTCAGGGCAATGTTATCCCTTACATTATTAATAAGGTTAAGATATGCCAAAATATCCTTGATTTCTTTTCTGTCAAAGAACTTTAATCCACCGTAAACGCGGTATTTTATTCCAGAGCGTGAAAATACATTTTCCACCGCATTTGATTGCGCATTCATTCGGTAAATTACAGCAAAATCGGATTCCTTGTACCCGCTATTTATGTTATCGAGTATCGAATCAGCAACAAAACGTGCTTCATCCTGTTCATTTTGA
>JAFOCB010000054.1 GCA_017381515.1 Clostridia bacterium
CAGAATATTCAATAAAATAATAAAAATTAAAAAAACACTTGCAATTACACGCAGTTTGTGATATTATTATTCGGTCAGATTATCCTAATTCTAAAAGGAGGTGCAGACCATGGCAAAATGCGAGTTCTGCAGCAAGCAAATTCAGTTCGGTATCAAGGTTTCCCACTCACACAGACGTTCAAACAGAACATGGAAGCCCAATGTTAAACGTGTTAAGGCTATCGTAAACGGTACACCTTGCAGAGTTTATGCCTGCACCCGTTGCCTTCGTTCAGGTAAGGTTGAACGTGCAGTCTGATTATTCAGATAATACCAATCAAACGAATTCCCTGATTATATCATAATCAGGGAATTTTCATTATCAAACGCTAGAAGGTATGTATTTATGAAATTTGACGGATATTTAATATGTTCCGATCACGATGGCACCTTTTCGGGATGGGACGGAATTTCGGAAGAAAATAAAAAGGCGGTCGAATATTTTCACGATAACGGAGGATTTTTCACCGTTGCTACGGGTAGACGCTCCGACTTCATTCGTGAAAGGTACGATGGAATTATTAAGCCGCACGTTCCCCTTATTCTGGCGAACGGCACCATGCTTTATGACATGACCGATGATAAGCTAATTGATACCGACTTTTTAAACACGGACGATTACGATATTGTCCTCGACGCCTTTCATCACGCCGACAAAGGAAATAACCTGCGATTTGAATTCAAGGAAAATACCAAATGGTTCAAAATCAGCGATTATACCGAGCAAATGGTGATGGACACGCTTGAAGGTCGCGAGGTAAGCAAGTTTGTAATCGACTTTGACAAGCCCGAGGATACCCTCGAATTGCAGAATTATCTGTTAAGCAAATACGAAAACAGATGCACCATAGTACGTGCTTGGCCGACAGGGCTCGAAATATTCAGCAAAACGGGCGGAAAAGACCGCTTTATCGCTCAGGTAAGAGAAGTTATCGAAAAGGTGTATAACGTCAAAATTCACACCGTTATCGGCATCGGAGACTATGAAAACGATATTCCGCTGATGAAGGCGGCTGATATAGGCGTCGCAATGCAAAACGCACCCGATAACGTAAAGGAAAACGCCGACATTGTTATCGGCGACTGCAACAAAGACGGAGTTGCCAAATACATATACAGCTTATAAAAAAATATTAACACCCTCCCGAATGCAGGAGGGTGTTTTTAATTATAACTTATGCTATTTTACACGCTCTTTTTATTACGCGGTTTATGGCCAATGCAATAGAGCCGCCGATTACGAGAGAAACGCATACCTCGATCAAAGTATTAAGGGTTAAAACCGAAAGTAAAACGGTCATTACGCTCGTTTCTGCCAAAATCGTATTTTTAAACATTACGATATAGGACGTCATAAAGAATGCAGTATTAAAAACTGCACCCGAAACTGCGGCAACGGGATAAGCAACCTTTTGGGTAGACTTGAATTTCATAAGTGCCTTGAACAACAATGAAACGCAAAGTCCCATTAAAATTCGAGGAACAAAGCAGGTAAATGCCGTACCGAGCGGACTAGTTTGGAATAAAATTGCTGCTGACGGATCAATGACATAGCCGATTCCAAAGCATTGTAAAAAGCTAGTCAGTCCGAAAACAAAGCCGAGTATCATTCCGCACACAGGGCCGAGAGAGATGGCTCCTGCTACTACGGGAATCGGCATCAGCGTTATTACAAATACGCCGGCGTAAATGTAACCAAGTGGAGAGAAATTCATCGCCATCATAATCGCGATAAACAGCGCTGTGATTACCATGCGGAAGGTCAGTTCCTTGCGGGACAGTTTCTTTGCCCCATTGTTGATTGTTGCTTCATTTTTCATTTTTTCAAAACCTCCGATACTGCTCCGTTAGCGGATGCAGTTCTTATTTTTATTATAAATGATGCGCAAACCGTCGAGAAGAAGGTTGTCATCAAGAATAATCTTTCGTTCGCATTTTGACACGATTGTGCCTGCGAGGCCGCCTGTGGCGACAAGGGTTGCTTCCTCACCGAGAATTTTCTCAATTCGCAATGCCATTCCTTCGAGCATCGATGCGGTACCGAAAACAATACCCGATTTCATACAATCGACCGTGTTGGAGCCGATGACTGATTTGGGTGCTTCGATGTCGATAAAGGGAAGCTGCGCTGTTTTGGTCGCTAATGCTTCGAGGGTGGTTGACGGACCGGCTGCTATTGCACCGCCGAGGAAACCACCTTCCCTATCAACGACGCTGACGGTTGTAGCCGTTCCTAAATCGAAAATGATACAAGGAAGCGGATATTTTGTCATCGCGGCAACCGCACCTGCGGCAAGATCAGCACCAAGCTGGGCAGGATTATCAATTTTGATATTAAGTCCCGTTTTAATTCCAGGTCCGAGCATCATCGGCACATAGCCGAAAAGAATTTCGACCGCGCGGCTCATCAGTGCTCCAACGTGCGGAACAACCGAGCTGATAATCGTACCTTCGATTTCGCTCTTTGAACATTCGTGGAGAACAAAAATGTTTCTGAGTTCGAGTGCATACTGGTCCTCAGTTCTGCGCGTGTCAGTGGCAAGACGTGAGGTAAAAACGAGTTCGTCCTCATTAAAAACGCCAAGGGTAATATTTGTATTACCGATGTCAATGGTTAAAATCATGTGTTATCCTCCTTAGATGGAATCACATTTGATATAATACAACCATTCGCCCTGAATTTCAATAGTTTTTTTGAAACTGTTTCTTTCTATCGAACACATGAAAGCACGCAAAACAGGCGATTTTGACGATTTTCGAACGTATTTGGAACAAAACAAAAAAAGCTGCCCAACTAAACCATCGGACAGCGTTTTTTTAATTTATGAAACTGGAGTTCCTTTTATATCAGACTAATTCGATGATAGCCATTTCTGCAGCATCGCCACGGCGAGGGCCGGTTTTGATAATGCGGGTATAACCACCGTTTTTAGCTGAATAGTTGGGAGCAATTTCATCATAAAGCTTTTTGACAACAGATTCCTTTGTGATAAACGCCATTGCCTGACGCTTTGAATGGAGGCTGTTATCCTTAGCCAAAGTTATATACTTCTCGGTCATCGAGCGAACCTCTTTTGCACGAGTAACGGTTGTTTCGATACGGCCGTTTTCGAGCAAGAAGGTAACCATTGCGCGAAGCATAGCTTTTCTGTGATCGCTGGTTCTTCCGAGTTTTCTTGTACCTGGCATCAAAAATCAACTCCTTGAACAAATTGTCGTCGATTGTTTCGACGAAAGTATAAGGGACGATTATTCGTCCTCTGAACAAAGACTGAAGCCGAGATCAGCAAGCTTGTTGATAACCTCGTCAAGTGACTTACGTCCGAGGTTACGAACCTTCATCATTTCGTCCTCTGTCTTTTCGGTGAGATCCTGAACAGTATTTATTCCTGCGCGCTTCAAGCAGTTGAAGCTGCGTACTGAAAGATCAAGTTCCTCAATGGTCATCTCAAGAATCTTTGAAACGCCCTTGTCGTCCTTTTCTACGATGATGTCGCCATCAAAAGCGTCACCCGAAAGGTCAACGAAGAGGTTGAGATGTTCAGTGAGCACCTTGGCACCGAGGGATACTGCTTCCTGAGCGGTAAGTGTACCGTCGGTAGTAACCTCAATTATCAGCTTATCAAAATCGGTAAACTGACCTACACGAGTATTTTCTACTGTGTAGTTAACCTTCAATACAGGTGTGTAAATAGAGTCAACAGGAATTACACCGATTACGGTCTGGCTCTGCTTATTCTGTTCAGCAGGAATGTAGCCACGACCCTTATCCATTGTGAGTTCCATATTAAGCTTTCCGCCTGCACCAACGGTTGCAATGTGCAAATCGGGGTTAAGGATTTCGACATCTGCATCGGCAGCAATTGAGCCGGCAGTAACTTCGCAAGGTCCTTCTACGTCGATAAATACCTTTTTTGGCAAATCGTCGGTATGAAGCTTTGCGTTGATGCCTTTGATGTTAAGAACGATCTCTGTAACATCTTCCTTTACTCCCGGTACGGTCGAAAATTCATGTACCACACCGTCAATTTTTACAGACGTTACAGCAACGCCCGGAAGTGAGGAAAGGAGTACTCGTCTGAGACTGTTTCCGAGAGTACGGCCGTATCCACGCTCGAGAGGTTCGATTACGAATCTGCCGAATGAGGAATCCTCGGGGCATTCTACTGTAATATTGGGCTTCTCAATCTCAATCATTCAAAACCCTCCTAAATAATAAATTTTGAAACTTATTCATTAAAAGAATCAGATTACTTAGAATAGAATTCTACGATAAGCTGTTCTTCAACCGGTGTGTCAATCTCTTCTCTTGCGGGAAGGTTAACAACCTTTGCTTCCAAGGCTTCACGATTGAGGTCAAGCCATGCAGGTACGGGACGTCCCGAATTTGTTTCGAGGACTGCCTGAACCTTTGTGCTTTCCTTGCTCTTTGCAGATACAGCAACTACTTCGCCGGCTCTGAGAAGATACGAAGGAATGTCAACCTTTTTACCGTTTACCATGAAGTGACCGTGAACAACGAGCTGACGAGCTTCGGCTCTGGAACTTGCCCAACCGAGTCTATATACTACGTTGTCGAGACGGCTCTCGAGGATACGGAGAAGGTTTTCACCAGTAACACCCTGCTTGCGTTCAGCCATCTCGAAATAGTGATGGAACTGACCTTCAAGAATGCCGTAGTAGCGTCTTGCTTTCTGCTTCATACGAAGCTGAAGACCATATTCAGATGTCTTCTTTCTGCCCTTACCATGCTGGCCGGGAACGTAATTTCTGCGGCTTACAGAGCATTTATCAGAGTAGCATCTTTCGCCTTTAAGGAAAAGCTTTTCTCCCTCGCGACGACAGAGTTTACATACCGATCCGGTATATCTAGCCATTTAGTTACACCTCCAAAAATTATACGCGTCTTCTCTTAGGCGGACGGCAACCATTGTGCGGGATAGGAGTAACGTCTTTGATAAGAGTTACTTCGAGACCTACAGTCTGAAGCGCACGGATGGCAGCTTCACGACCGGCACCCGGTCCCTTTACGAATACTTCAACGGTTTTAAGACCGTGATCCATTGCAGCTTTTGCAGCAGTTTCAGCAACCGACTGTGCAGCAAACGGAGTAGATTTTCTTGAACCGCGGAATCCGAGTTCGCCGGCAGATGCCCATGAAATGGCATTTCCCTGAACGTCGGTGATCGTAACAATGGTATTATTGAAGGTTGATTGAATATGGACTGCGCCTTTTTCAATGTTCTTCTTCTCGCGGCGTCTGCGAGTAGTTGTAGCTTTTTTAGCCTGTGCCATAACTATCTTCCTCCTATATTACTTCTTCTTGTTAGCGATTGTCTTCTTCGGGCCTTTTCTTGTACGGGCGTTGGTCTTTGACCTCTGGCCACGGACAGGAAGTCCCTTACGATGACGCAATCCGCGATAGCATCCGATTTCTACGAGACGCTTAATATCGAAAGCGATAGCTCTGCGAAGGTCACCTTCTACAGCGATGTTCTTTTCGATATAATCACGAAGCTTTGCTACGTCATCTTCGGTGAGATCCTTTACGCGTACGTCCGGGTTTACTCCGGTAGCAGTAAGGATATCGTTAGCAGTTTTACGGCCAATACCGTAAATATAGGTTAATCCAATTTCGACCCGCTTTTCTCTAGGCAGGTCAACACCAGCAATTCGTGCCATGTGTTTAATGCACCTCCGTAATTTGGCTAGCGTCAATTAGCCCTGACGCTGTTTGTGCTTGGGATTTTCACAGATAACCATGATGCGTCCCTTGCGCCTAATTATCTTGCACTTTTCGCAAATCTTTTTGACAGAAGGTCTGACTTTCATTTGTATTACCTCCTAAATTATGTGCCGTTTTATTCGGCAGGATAATGTATGTGCTGTTTTTCTTTGAGTTTTTTACTGATTATGACTTTGAACGGTATGTGATACGTCCCTTTGTCAAATCGTAAGGCGACATCTCGACTGTTACCTTATCTCCCGGTAAGATGCGAATAAAATTGATTCTCATTTTACCTGAAATATGGGTTAAAATCTGATGTCCATTTGGCAGCTCTACCTTGAACGTTGCGTTAGGTAAAGCTTCTACCACTGTACCTTCAATCTCTATCATATCCTGTTTGGACACTATAGGATACCTCCCTAAATTTGAGCAGTAAAGTTGCGTAGTATAGACTTTATTCTGCTGTTTGCCGCTAAATCTTCCTCTGATATAATCGTTTTTGTTTCGCTGATGTGTTTTTTACTCTTTTTCTTTGGTCGGTCGCATGGACGATGACGTCCGTCGGTAAGCATCGCCGTCTTTTCATCCGACGAAAGAACAATCATAAACTGCCCTTTTTCCTTACCTGCGGTGACAAAAACTATTTGTCCTCTCTTCATTGTCGACTACCATCCAAATCAATCGGGAATGGTCAGAATGACCGGTCCCTCGGGAGTAATTGCTATGCTGTGCTCGAAATGAGCTGACAGCTTGCCGTCGGCTGTCTTTATCGTCCAACCGTCAGGCATTTGCCTAACATCAGGAGTTCCCACGTTTATCATCGGTTCAATAGCGAGGGTCATACCCGACACGAGTCGTATTCCCCTGCCGGATCTTCCGAAATTCGGTACTTCAGGCGCTTCATGTAGGCTCGCGCCTACGCCATGGCCGACGAAATCTCGGACCACCGAGTAACCGCGCGCCTCGACATACTGCTGAATCGCATTTGATATATCGCCGACTCTGTTGCCGTGTATGGCCATTCGGATTCCTTCGTAAAGACTTTCCTCCGTGGCCTTCATCAGCCGCTTTGCTTCATCGGAAACGTCTCCGCAAGCAAAAGTAGCAGCATTGTCGCCGTTATATCCTTCGAAAGCGGCTCCAAGGTCGATACTGACGATGTCACCTGCTTTGATGATTCGGTCCTTTGACGGTATGCCGTGAATTACCTCGTCATTTATGGAAATACATGCCGTTGCGGGATAACCGTTGTAATTGAGAAAGTTGGGTCTTGCCCCTTGGCTGATGATATAATCGTAAGCCAATTTATCAATTTCGCGGGTAGATACTCCCGGCTCAACTGCTTGCCCCGCAACGCGGAGTGCTCCGGCCGATATACGTCCTGCTTCTCTCATAAGCTTTAACTCACGAGCTGTTTTGAGCACTATCATGCTTAACCACCGTTTCTTGCCATTAAAACTTCATTAGTCGTTGAGGGCGGCAAGGGTAAGGGCTGTTGTATCCTTTACCTCTTCCTGTCCTTCGACAAGACGGAGCTTTCCGGCTTTTTCGTAATATCCTTTTAACGGCTCGGTCTGTTCATGGTAAACATGAAGTCTTTCGAGTACCGTTTCAGGAGCGTCATCCTTGCGCTGAACAAGTTCGCTGCCGCAGGCATTACAGATGCCTTCCTTAGCGGGTTTCTTGTATTCAGTGTGGTATGACGCACCGCACTTTAAGCAAACTCGACGACCTGCCATACGAGCGGCAATCTTATCATCCGGAACCTCGATTGAGATTACGCGGTCGATTACGATGCCCATCTGGTCAAGTGCTTCGGCCTGCGGAATTGTGCGGGGGAAGCCATCGAGGATAAAGCCATTCTGGCAATCGTCCTCGCTGAGACGCTCTCTGATGATGCCGATTACGACATCATCAGGAACGAGCTTTCCTTCATCCATATACGCTTTTGCTTTGAGTCCCATTTCGGTACCATTTTTGAGGGCTTCACGAATAATGTTGCCGGTTGAAATGGCGGGAATCGAAAGCTTTTCACAAATAATTTCTGCTTGGGTGCCTTTACCGGCTCCGGGCGCGCCTAAAAGAATAAGGTTCATAATTTACCTCCGAAATCAATCAAACAGGCCCTTGTAATGACGCATCATTACCTGTGATTCAAGCGACTGAACTGTATCAAGTGCAACACCTACTACGATGAGTACCGAGGTACCGCCGAGTGAGATTGACGACATACTTGCATTGAAGAAGCCGATTACGATAGGTAATACAGCGAGAACTCCAAGGAAGAGAGCGCCGATCAATGTTACTCTTGACAAAATTCTCTTAAGAAATTCAACTGTCGGTTTGCCAGAACGGATTCCGGGAACTGAACCGCCGTTTTTCTTTAAATTGTTTGCAATCTCGACAGGATTGTACTGAATCTGAACGTAGAAGTAAGCAAATCCAATAATCATTGCGAGATAAAGGAACGCATAGAACACTCCACGATAGCTGAAGAGTGAAAGCAACTGATACCAGAAGCCCTGAACAGTCTTCATATCGGTTCCCATGAATGAAAGAATCATTGTCGGGATTGAAAGGAATGAGCTAGCAAAGATGATAGGCATAACGCCCGACATATTAACCTTGATCGGAATATGTGAGCTGTTGCCGCCGTACATCTTGCGGCCAACTACGCGCTTTGCGTACTGAACGGGAATTCTACGCTCTGCACCGGTCATGAATACGATAAAGACGATGATTGCGAGGAATACAATAATTGTAGCAAAGAAAGCGAAATAATCGCCTGAATGCCAGAAATTGTATAAGATCGCAGCAGCCGACTTTGCACGTGAAAGAATACCGGCAAAGAGGAGAATTGAAATGCCGTTGCCGACACCCTTCTCGTCGATACGCTCACCAAGCCACATCATAATAGCGGAACCTGCTGTGAAGCAGAGAACGATTACTACACCGGCAAAAATGTCTTCTGCCAAGTTGTAGCTACGATCAACGTATCCGCTTGCATGCAAGTAAATGAAGTATGCAGTTCCCTGAATGAGACCGAGAAGAACGGTAACAAATCGTGTGATTTTTGCGATCTTCTTTCTGCCTTCTTCGCCTTCCTTTGAAATTCTTTCAAGGGCAGGAATTGCAACACTTAAAAGCTGCATAATAATTGATGCGTTGATGTAAGGAGTAACGCTCATTGCGAAGATAGCGCCGTACTCCAAGCCGCCACCGGTAAGAATGTTAATGTAGCTGAGGAAAGAGCCGATGCCCTCGCCTGAAACAACACTCTGCATTCCTGCCTTCAGCGCTGCAATATCGATAAACGGAACAGGAATTACCGATCCGATACGGAATATTGCAATAATCATGATGGTATAAAGAATCTTTTTACGGATTTCTGTTACTCTCCACGAGTTTTTAAGAACCTGAAACATTATTATACCACCTCAGCCTTTCCGCCCGCTGCTTCGATTTTACTCTTAGCAGTTTCCGAAAAAGCTGCAGCCTTGACGGTAAGCTTAATGTTAAGTTCGCCATTGCCGAGAATCTTTACGCCATCGTATGCCTTCTTAATAAGTCCGCTGGCAATCAAAGCCTCGGTATCAACTGTGGCACCATTTTCGAATCTTGCTAAATCGGAAACGTTGAGTGCAACGATCTTCTTAGCAAAGATATTGTTAAATCCTCTCTTAGGAACACGTCTCTGGAGCGGCATCTGGCCGCCTTCGAAACCGGGTCGGATACTGCCGCCGGAACGAGCCTTCTGGCCCTTATGTCCCTTACCGGCTGTCTTACCCTGACCTGAACCGTGACCTCTACCAATGCGCTTGCGCTCAAAGGTTGAGCCCGGAACAGCTGTAAGTTCATGCAGTTTCATTTATATGACACCTCCCTAATTTATGCTTCGGTAACCTCGACGAGGTGGCTTATTTTGTGGATCTTGCCCTGTGTTGCTGCGTTGTCGGGCTGTACTCTCTCGTCGCCGATCTTGTGCAGTCCAAGTGCTTCAGCAGTAGCAATCTGATCCTTCTTTGAACCGATAAGGCTCTTTACAAGTTTTACTTTAAGGCTTGCAACCTTCTTAGCTCTAGGTGACATTGTTCATAATCCCCCTTAACCTAAGATTTCCTTAACGGACTTGCCGCGGATAGCAGCAACCTCTTCGACATTGCGAAGCTTGGAAAGACCGTCAATTGTAGCTCTTACTACATTGCAAGGATTGTTAGAACGAAGGGCCTTTGTTCTGATGTCCTTGATACCAACGCTCTCGATTACTGCACGAACTGCGCCACCGGCAATAACACCGGTACCAGGTGCAGCAGGCTTTAAGAGAACGCGACCTGCATCGAACTCACCCATAATTTCATGAGGAATAGTTGTACCCTTTAAGGAAACCTCAATCATGTTCTTCTTTGCGTCCTCGATGCCCTTGCGGATTGCATCGGGAACTTCACGAGCTTTGCCGAGACCGAAGCCAACGTGACCGTTGCCATCGCCGACAACCATAAGTGCGGTGAACTTCATGATACGTCCGCCCTTTACGGTTTTGGATACGCGGTTGAGTGCAACCATGCGTTCCTGAAGCTCCATTGTTGAAGCGTCAAAATTTGTAGCCAAAGTTATTCCTCCCTCTTAAAAATTGAGGCCGCCCTTACGGGCACCTTCGGCCAGCTCTTTGACGCGGCCGTGATAAATATAGCCGCCACGGTCAAAGACTACGTCTTTTATACCTTTTGCTGCGGCACGTTCTGCCAATAATTCTCCAACCTTGAAGGCTGCCTCTTTGTTTCCGCCGTAACCGAAATCCTTTTCGTTCGAGGAAGCGGCAACCAAAGTAACACCGTTTACATCATCGATGATCTGGGCGTAAATATTTGCGTTGGAGCGGAAAACATCAAGGCGCGGACACTCAGGTGTGCCGCAAATCTTACCGCGAACGCGAACGTGGCGGTGAAGTCTCGCCTTATTGCGACTTGGCTTATTAACCATTTCAATTCACTCCTTTTATTTCTTAGCGCCCTTACCGGCCTTGCCTTCTTTGCGTCTAACATATTCGCCCTGGTAGCGAATACCCTTGCCCTTGTAAGGTTCGGGCGGACGCTTTTCGCGGATCTCTGCAGCAAACTGGCCAACGACCTGCTTGTCAGGACCGGAAACAACGACGAGGTTCGGATTAGGAACATCAATTGATATGCCTTCGATTTCAGGCATGATTACCTGATGGGAGAAACCAAGGTTCATTACGAGGTTGTTACCCTGCTTCTGAGCACGGTAACCGATACCGTTAACTTCGAGCGTCTTTGTAAAGCCGTTTGATACACCCTCTACCATGTTGGCGATAAGTGTACGGGTAAGACCGTGAAGTGAACGAGCAGTCTTTTCATCGTTGATACGAGTAACAACGATTTCGCTACCCTCGATTTTTACTGTGATTTCCTGACGGATTTTCTGGGTAAGTGTGCCTTTTGCACCCTTAACGGTAAGTACGTTACCGTCAAGCTTTACGTCAACTCCTGCGGGAATTGTAATCGGATTCTTTCCTATACGTGACATTTCGGCACCTCCTTACCAGACGAAAGCGAGAACTTCGCCGCCAACATTGTTAGCGCGAGCCTGCTTATCTGTCATTACACCCTTGGAGGTGGAGAGGATTGCGATTCCGAGGCCACGCATGACCTTAGGCATATCCTCTACGTTTGTGTATATTCTCAAACCGGGCTTTGATACCCTACGCAGGCCGGTAATGACCTGAGATTTGTTCGGACCGTACTTGAGGGTGACGTGAATCATGCCCTGCTTGCCGTCCTCTGTAACTGTGAAGCCCTTGATGTAGCCTTCGTCAACGAGAATCTGAGCGATTGCCTTCTTCATGTTTGACGCAGGAATATCAACTGACTCGTGCTTTGCTGAATTTGCATTACGGATTCGAGTAAGCATATCAGCGATTGTATCAGTAATCTGCATGTCATTAACCCCCTTACCAGCTTGATTTCTTTACGCCCGGGATCTCGCCCTTGTAAGCGAGTTCACGGAAGCAGATACGACAAATTCCATACTTGCGAAGATAAGCATGAGGTCTGCCGCAAATTTTACATCTGTTGTATGCTCTTGTTGAGAATTTAGCAGCTCTGGTCTGCTTAATTTTCATAGCCGTCTTTGCCATTACAGTCCCTCCTCCTTATTTCGCAAACGGAGCGCCAAGCAAGCTGAGCAGCTCGAAGGCCTCTTCGTCTTTATTGGCTGTGGTTACGAAGCAAATGTCCATACCACGAACCTTGTCAATCTTATCATACTCGATTTCCGGGAAGATAAGCTGTTCCTTAACGCCCATCGAGTAGTTTCCGCGTCCGTCAAATGAGTTGGGGTTGATGCCCTTGAAGTCTCTAACTCTCGGGAGAGCTGCTGAGAACAAACGGTCAACAAATTCCCACATTTTTTCGCCGCGGAGTGTAACCTTTGCGCCGATAGGCATTCCTTCACGAACCTTGAAGTTAGCAACCGATTTCTTTGCGTTGCAAACGATTGCCTTCTGGCCTGTGATCTGTGCCAAATCGTTACATACGGCGTCAAGCACCTTTGAATTTTCGCGTGCTTCTGCGCCGCAACCTACATTGATGATAACCTTTTCAAGCTTCGGAATCTGCATGACGCTCTTGTAGCTGAATTTCTTCATCATTGCAGGCGCAACTTCGGCTTTATATTTTTCCTTAAGTCTTGCCATTGTCATGTTCCTCCTAACTTAAAACTCTGCTTTGCACTTAGCGCAAACGCGAACTTTTTTACCATCAACTGTCTTACGTCCTACGCGGGTCTGCTGCTTGCACTTTGGGCAAACAAGCTGAACCTTGCAGGCGTAGATTGCGCTTTCTGCCTGGATGATGCCCGAAGGATCACCGGCCTTGCGCGGTTTTACGTGTTTTGTGACGATATTGTGTTTTTCAACAATTACCTTACCCTCTGTCGGGCTGACTTCGAGAACCTTACCGGTCTGGTTGCGGTCCTTGTCGTCACCGGTAAGAATTTTGACAGTATCGCCGACTTTAATATTCATCTTGCTCATCAAAATTCTCCTCTCTTAGAGTACTTCGGGAGCGAGTGAAAGGATCTTTACATAGTCCTTTTCACGAAGCTCACGAGCTACCGGTCCAAAAATACGGGTACCTCTCGGGTTTTTGTCTTCTCTAATGATAACGGCAGCATTTTCATCAAATCTGATATATGTGCCGTCAGCACGGCGAACGCCATGTGCCGATCTTACGATAACGGCCTTTACAACATCGCCTTTTTTAACTGTGCCGCCGGGTGCAGCCTTCTTTACAGAGGCTACAACGACGTCGCCTATATTGGCATACCTTTTTCCAGATCCGCCGAGTACACGAATGCACATAAGCTCCTTTGCACCTGTGTTGTCGGCAACCTTAAGGTAACTCTGCTGTTGTACCACAGATATTCCTCCTTAATAATTGCGCAGTAGTATTTTAGATTGTAAAACTTACTTCGCTTTGGTAATGATTTCGACAACACGCCATCTCTTATCCTTGGACAGCGGTCTGGTCTCCATAATCATAACGCGGTCGCCAACGCTGCATGTGTTTTCTTCATCATGAGCCTTGAACTTTACCGTCTTTTTAACAATCTTGTTGTAAAGGGGATGCTTAACATTGTCCTCAATAGCAACAACAACCGTTTTATCCATCTTGTCGCTGACTACACGGCCAACGCGAGTTTTTCTAAGATTTCTTTCACTCATGGTTTAGCCTCCCTTTCTCAAGAATTAGCGCTGTTCTGGTATTCGCGGAGTACGGTAAGTACGCGTGCGATGTCCTTCTTAACAGCCTTGATTCTCATCGGATTTTCGAGCTGGTTTACAGCATTCTGAAAACGCAGGTGGAACAGCTCTTCTTTAAGGTTCTTTAACTTCTCTTGAAGTTCAACCTCAGTCAGTTCTCTGAACTCTTTTGCCTTCATTACTGCTCACCATCCTCTTTTGTAATAAATTTGCATTTGATAGGCAGCTTGTTAGCAGCAAGACGCATAGCTTCCTGTGCAACTTCCTTTGA
>JAFOCB010000055.1 GCA_017381515.1 Clostridia bacterium
AAAGCAGTATTACGCTCTCCTATTTTTCACCTGACGGTGAAGATGGTTTTCCGTCCAATCTCTCCGTCGAAGTGACCTACACCCTTGAAAATCATTCAATCATTATCTCCTACAAGGCCGTACGGACGGAGCCACACCTATTCTCCCCTGCCTTTGACGGCTATGATCACAATATGATTTTTTTCCCCAAGTTCCACAAAGAATTCAACAGTCAGCAAATCGGGTTAGCTGCTCGTGTGGAAAACCCAAAAATGATAATGCAGGTATACACCGACCAACCGGGACTACAGTTTTATACCGGCAATTTTCTCGGCAACGGACCGGATTTCAAGGGCAACATCCCTCAGATACGCCAAGGTGCATTATGCTTAGAAGCTCAAACAGAACCAAACTGCATCAACCACGGTGAAGGCATCTACGAAAAAGGCCAAGTATACAAACAACTCACGGTTTATGAATTCATAGCCAAATAAAAGAAAGGGTGCCATGAACGGCACCCTTTACTATATGGTTTTATTTTAAATTTAATTGTTATTGCTCTACCCTTACCAAGCTTGCTATCAAGTGTAACTTTTCCGCAATGCTATCATAATATTTTCAAGAAACTTTCAAGATTTCAGATTTGTTTCATTTTATGCATCATAAATAGTATTTTCTTTCCACCCCATTTTTGTTATTAAATAAGAAAACAGACGCAGCATATTTCGCCTACGCCTGTTCTTTTGGAATAAGCAACATCCCACCATGCATTCCATAGGAGTTTACTTATGCTAAAACCTATGATTTATATTGTTTTAATGAATTGCTTATTCAGTGTATCAATAATGGTTGGGAGCATCAGTGAGAAGACAACTGCAGTTACAATGCCTGCAATAACTCGTGTTGGGATGGCAATATAGATCGCGTAGAATGATTGATAGTAGCCGTAAAGCTTTTGCTCTACCAACATAGCGCCGGTATTAAAAAGAGTTACAAGAAGGGAACTAATACAAGTTTCCAGCGTTAAAATTCCCGGTTTAAGACTCTTTTTAAATGCTTTGAATAAATAACCCATAGACAGGCCACGTACCACGGCAGGAAGAACCCACAACAATGTGGTTGCGCTCATACCGTATGTAATCATCTGACCTGTAAAAGCCCCAACAAAACCTGTGGCGGCACCCCAAAGAGGTCCTGCAAATATTGAAACGATAATTACAGGAAGTCCGCTAAGAGATATCTTTAAATTACCGCCAAAGGGAGCACTGACGCTGACTGCGAGAAAATCAAGACCAACATACATAGCCGCCATGATACCCGCGAGACAAATAAATTTTACTGTGTTTTTACTTTTTGACATTATAAAACCTCCCTATACCCGTTGTGTCCGAAATATAAGGAGGTGGGATCCATATTTCCGGCAGCGGGATGCGACAACCGAACCGCGGTTAAACCTTCGTCCACGTGGCAACTCCCCGTCCACGCAGCACTTAACGCTCGGATGCCTACTCTGCATAAGCAAATATTATTATACACCAAATTTTCAAAATTTCATCAAGAAAATAAATCTTTTTTACAAAGTTTGACTTTCACAAACAAGTCAACAGCGATCGGTAAGCCATATATATGTAAGAAAAACCATCTGTCAAATCATACAGATGGTTTTTACAGTTATGCTTGTTTTGTTGTAAAAAGTTCTTCACGAGCACTTTTTCTGCCCTCTTCTTTGATATCCCCTGCTTTGGTAAGGGCAATTTTTGTAAGGAAAGGACCAACAATTTCATAGATCAATACTGCAAACAGTGTAATGTTACGGACGATGGCACCGTCAGGTCCGAGTTCGATTGCTTTGATGGCCATACCGAGTGCAACACCTGCCTGCGGCAACAAAGTGATACCAAGATATTTGATAATATTAGGATCACATTTTGTCATTCTCGCGCTGATTCCCGCACCGAAATATTTACCGATTGAGCGAGCAATAACGTAGATAATTCCGATAACGACTACCGCTACATCTGCAAATACGGAAAGCTCAAGTTCGGCGCCGCTAATAACAAAAAAGAGGATAAGAACAGGTGTTGTCCATCTGTCTACACGTTCCATAAGTTCTTCTGAAACCTTGCAAATGTTACAAAATACACTACCGAGCATCATACATGCGAGAAGTGAGGAGAACGTGATATGTACTATTACGATCTGGAATTTAAGAAAAGAAATTGCAACTGTCATCATAACGAATGCGACCGAAACAGCCATTCGTTTGGAACGGGAATGAAAATACTTTTCGCAGATAGTAAACAAAAGTCCCATAATAAAACCAAGTCCTAAGGAAAGAACGACCTCAAGAAGGGGCTCAAGAACAACCGAGAGAATATCAACATTACCTATGCCGATGGATTTAGCAACACCAAAGGAGATAGCAAATACCACAAGTCCAACGGCATCATCGAGTGCAACAACAGGAAGTAATACGTCTGTAACAGGTCCCTTAGCTTTGTATTGTTTAACTACCATCAAGGTTGCGGCCGGTGCAGTTGCGGTAGCAACCGAAGCGAGAACGATTGCGGCGGGTAACGATAACTTATCGGGCATTATAAAGTGAATACCAATTAGAACTGCATCCACTACAACGGTGGTGAATAACGCTTGAAAGATACCGATTATGGTGGCCTGTTTTCCAATCTTTTTGAGTTGCGATAAACGAAACTCATTTCCTATCGCAAATGCGATAAATCCGAGCGCCAAATCGGAAATGATTCCGAATCCCTCTATCTGTGTAGCGGTGATACCGATTCCCTGTGTTCCAAGTGATCCGAGAACGAAAGGACCGATTAAAATACCAGCTATCAAATATGCGGTAACTGCGGGTAGCTGTACCTTTTTTGCAAGTCTTGAGAGAAGCAGACCTGCAAGTAAAGCTATCGATAAACTGAGAAAAATGCTTGCTGTTTGCGTCATAAAATATACCTTCTTCAAAATTACAAAAGAAGAGCTGCTCCACGGGTTGTGAAGCAGCTCGGGAAATTCAATTATTCAATTTCAAGTCGTCTTCCTTCCGGTAAGGTAACTTGTTTCTTCGGGAGTGTCAATTTCAAAACACCGTTTTCGTACTTTGCTTTGATTTGATCGGCATCAACACTGGAGATATCAAAGCTGCGGCTGTAAGAACCATAGGAGCGTTCCACACGAACGACATTTTCTTTTTTGTCTTTTTCTTCAATCCTGGAATGGCGCTCAGCACTAATGGTAAGAGTATCACCGCTGATATCGAGTTGAATATCTTTCTTTTCAAAACCAGGAAGATCGGCTTCCAACAGGTAGTGGTCTCCTTCATCGATTACATCCGTTTTGAATTCTGCAAGATCCCCCGAACTGAAGAAAGAACCAAACGGGTTACCAAAAAAGTTCCTTTCAAATTCTTCCAGTTCACGGAAGGGGTTATAAGCGTTTACATGATGATTATTGTTTCTGCGAGTAAGTTCGAACATAATTATACCTCCAAATGTTCTGATAGTATTATTATGTCGGCCTATTTAGTTTTCATCCGACAAGGTCGGCATTAGTCGGACATCCGGCACAACCCATCGGTAACCATCTCTTTTCATTTTATATTTGTCTTTTTCCTTTCGACACCTACAGTATAGTACTTGAAATCGCATATTGTGTTACTATTTTTTTAACAAACTGTTAAATATTAGCACTCTCGGTGTTCGAGTGCTAATATTTTGTCTCTTTCGATTGTCGCTGAATAGCATCCTTCTAAGAGCAGGTGTGAACAAAACAGACTATTTCAAAATAGCAGTAGCTTCGCTGATAGTCTTTTCAAACGCCTCTCTGCCGTATACATCGACCTGCGCCCTATTTTTTTCACCGTGAGTCAGACAGCCGGCACCGCCGATACATCCGCCGATACACGCCATACCTTCAATGAAGTTGGCATCAAGCACATTTTTTTGCTTTTTCAAAAGTGCCATTCTGCACTCTTCTATACCGTCGCAGGGAATAGCTTTCAGGTCAAACTCAATATTTTGTTCTTTAAGACCTTGTGCTACTGCATCGGAAAGGCCACCCGAGCGTGCAAAGATACGTCCATAGAAGGATGCGTTATCCAGGACATCTTCGTCGAGGCTTGTGATATCGATATCACAGTTGTCATAAAGTGCCTGAAGCTCTTCAAAGGTCATAAC
>JAFOCB010000056.1 GCA_017381515.1 Clostridia bacterium
GTTCAATTATAATTATATAATTTTTTGCTCAAAATGCAAGTATTTTTTCACAAAAAATGTGAGTACGCTCAAATATTTTTGATAAAGCGTATAAACTGCAAAACCGAGATCGCTCTATTGATCTGATCTTCATTCAACAGCTTGCCAACATTGAGCATAACCTTATCGCCCGTATAACTGCCGGCCTCGATGCCGGCGTAATGGCTTTTGCTTATCCCCAGTCTCTCAGCCGCCTGGGCCTGAGTCAGCCCGGCAATCGCGCGGATCCACGCCAGGTCACTGACCTGTAAATCGTCAAATGTCATTTTTCCTCCTATACTCTAATAAAAAATACATATTCTAACTCATCCTTACGATTCTCAATCTCGAGCATGTAGAACTCACGATCTGCATACTTGGCCATTATGGCCGCCGCCTTATCCTCCGGCGTTTCACCATAAATGATCTCGTCCAGCAGTTCCCGATCATCCTGCCAGTTTACGCCCTCAAAACTGATCCTTTTCGGCTTATGGTCTTTGTAGTTCTTAAGTGTGATCATTGGTTATCCTTACTACGTCAAATCCGTCAAAATAACTTTCATCATAAATAAAGCAGGATGCCTTATTGAATTGTCCCCCGTGATCAAATTTGTACCGGTTAGCCTCCCTCAGCGCGTTTAGCACATTCGGACAAACTAGATCGCACCCCTCGCGGCGTACATAGCTAGGGATGTAGTTTGAGTCGCGTCCGCACATAACGAGCATCCCGGTTTTAGGGCATGTGATTATAAAGCCGTAACTGTCGCCGTCAATAGTCATAAAATTATTAATCAAGGCGTCCGGTCCCCAGCCGGTATCGCCGTGAATATAATTCTCATTCGTCGGATCAAGTGTAAATGTATTTCCGGCTACCCATATAGGGTTTTTAACTTCACTGCCGTAGCAATCATCGTCAAACGTATCATCAAAAGCAAATCTCATTATTTTTTCAAAATCGGGCTTAAGCAGTTTTCCCGTGCGGCTATCATCCCAAATACCTTTGACTTCTACATACATATAATCGTAAGTGCAGATCTTGCCCCCGTCGCTGTTGTGGCATGTGCTAACATCATAGATCTTAAAATCCGGTAAATATTTTAAGCCATTTCCCAGGTCAAAGCCTTGTGGCTCGTATTCCCACTTAATCCCTAAACAGTCCAGAAAAACGGCAAAACGGGCCTCCGCTTTTGACCTGAAATAATGCCCCCTATAAAGTGTTTCAATCGGTTTTATTGTCATTGCTTTTTATCCTCTCTATCAAATCTAATTTGTAATTGATCAATCGTTGCCTCATCCCTGAAAGGCTTATCTGTGCGGCTCTGCATAGCTTTTAGGGCCTCCCAGTATTCGGGAAGGTATCTGTATATGGCTCGCAGTTCCGCAAGGTTTTTATTGCCACAGCACCAGCAGGAAACGCGATCTAACACATCATACAGATCGATCCCGTTGTCCTCGCGCCAGTCAAAACCGTTTTTATAGCATTTCACCAGGCAATCATTTTCAGTCATGCCCATAAGCGCCAGCGGGTAAACCTTAACCGTGCGCTCAGATCTCTGCATCGTCAAACGGTCCGGCTCATCACGTGCGATCCCCACATACTCCACGATCGGCTCAGCTCCGAACTGATCGTAAAAATGATTAATCGCACGTACTTTAATTTTAGTCATCCACCGGCACCGGCCGCCGCACCAGGAATAACCGGTTTTCGGCTTTCCGTCACGGGTTTTGACCTCATGCTCCGCAAAGTAGTAGTCAAAACTCTGCGGCGGCTGCAGGCACGCATACTGGATCCCGTGACTATCCAATATCTTTTTTAACTTCTCCCAATTCCTGTAAATTGATTTAAACTCTTTCCCCGCATCAAAA
>JAFOCB010000057.1 GCA_017381515.1 Clostridia bacterium
CGACGGCATGAAGGCAAGAGAAATGGATACCATCGTTACAGTAGCAATCTACGACGCTGATGGCAACCAGATTTCGAACCAGGTAACATACTCGGTTAACTCGTACGTATATAGCAAGCTCAACAACTCGAGCACTACACTGGTAGCACTCGTAAACGCAATGGCTAGATTCGGCTACGCTAACCAGCAGTACAACCTCAATAAATAATACTTTTTAAAAATTTTTAAAAAAAGTATTGCAATTTAGTTTCTTATTTGCTATGCTGGGTGTAGTAAATGGATGTTTATATCAATTTTGGAGGTGAATCAAATGTTTGAAATGCCGAAGATGGAAATGGTAGAATTCGAAGTAGAAGAAATTATGACAGCATCTGCTGAAGTAACAACTAGTTACTACTCGGATCCGGACCTTGGAGAATGGGACTAATTCCTAAGTGAAAAAATAAAAGCGTAGGTTTTCGCCTACGCTTTTATTTTTTATTTATCTAAAAAGCCGTAATAATTTCAATTTTGTTATAATTTGTCACTAAAAAGAGTGGATTTTTTTAATAATAGACTATATAATTAAGATATACTGTATAATTAGATATACTATAGGGTGTGAGAGAATTGAAAAAGGTTATAATTTTTAGTTTTTGCTTGGCTTTGATTTTATCACTTTTTTGCGGATGTAAAGAAGAGGAGATAGCTCCCGAGGTCACCAGCGTTGAAGAAGATGTGGAAGCTTTTGATGTTTCGTCGGTTAAGATTGATGAATTACCGACAGAAATGTTAAGCGAGGACCTTTCGAATTGGGATTATTTTAATCTGATTGCCGAGCTGCCGGACGAAAATGTCAGACTCTATGGACTTTCCGCAAATGACGATGGTACAGGCGTTATTTTTAGAAAAAATGACGATTTGTACTACTATAATTGGGCGTGGTTTACCACTCAAGCGAAGCTGCCGGAGATAGCCATGATTGACGTTGACGGCGATAAGCAAAAGGAAATTGCCATTTCGCTTTACGTTGATTATAATACAAATGTTTCGCTTGAAGAATTGCATGTAATTGCGTTTGAGTCGGGCGAACCGGTGGACAAGTGCTTTTCTGCCGATCTGATTGAGCAGCAGCTTTTCAGTAAATTTGACCTTCGTTTTGAAACCGACGAGGTAAAAGAAGAGGAATCGTCCTCCTCATCGTCAAAGTCGGAAGAAAGCTCAACTGCATCAATGTCATGGCTCATTGACCACACCTCCGACCTCGGAAAGCGAATCATTTTCGAGCAAAAGGCGGACGAGGTAAAGGAAGGTAAAAAGGCAAAAAAATACTTTACCTATGATGCTACGCGAATGGTCCGCGAAAACGGTGAGTACAACGGAATTACCGCGTATAAGGAAAATGTCGATTACACCCTTTCGGCAAAGAACGGAATTTCGATTAAGTTAAAGGTTGCTGCTGCATTCAAGGACAGTGATAAGATAAAGTTTATTTGCACCATCTCTGCACCCGTGACCATCGAAAATGGCGAATTTAAGCTCGGAACCTTAAAGTATTCGAATATATAACTATACAGGTCAATAAATTGCGAGGACTTATAAATATGAAGTGGCTTGATATTTTTAAAAGAGCGGTTGGCGCAGGAGTTGCCATCGGAATTGGTGCAACCGTATATATTTCATGTGACAATAAGGTTGTCGGCGCGGTAATGTTTGCGGTTGGACTTTTTTGCATTTGCGCCTTTGGCCTTAATCTGTTTACGGGTAAAATTGGGTACATAATTGATAATAAGAATGACCCTGAATGCTTTACCATTTGGTTTGGTAATCTGGTCGGTATTGTAGCAACCTCTGCCTTGGTCAGAATTGCAAAGCCGCAAATGGTTGACGTCGCAGCCAAAATGGTCGAAAAGAAATTAGCACTTTCGCTTCCGCAGGCCTTTATTTTGGGCATCTTTTGCGGAATGTTAATGTACCTTGCCGTTGATAATTATAAGAATTTTGATGGCACCTTTGGCAAATGCTTGGGAATCCTTTTATGTGTGCCGACCTTTATTTTGTGCGGCTTTGAGCATAGCATCGCCGATATGTCATACTTCACCTTTGGCATCACGTCGGCAGACCAGCTTTTGGACTCGTTTATTTTCATCGCCGTCGTATCGGTGGCAAACGGAATTGGCGCTCTGATAATCAAATTCTTGGCAAAGCCGATTGTAAAAAAATCATAAAAAACACAACCCTGTTGAGTAGTATCAACAGGGTTGTTTATTATTTATATCAGTTCAGTTCGTCAAGTGATAACGAATACGCGGGCAAAAATTCATCGACAAAGACGTTGACAGCGGGGAGGTTCATTTCCTTAATTGCCTTCATTTGCGCTTCCTCAGCGGCGAGAAATTCGCGGTTTCCCGTTTTTCTTTCCTCGATGCATTTGATAACCGCGCTCAAACGGTCAGCTGCCTTGATAAACGGCTTGTATTCGTCGTCGCATTTCGGGTCGATGTATCCGCCGATTTCATTCTTCATATCGTCGGGAAGGTGATTTATTAGTTTTTTTGCCGCCGATTTTTCTGCCGCTTTGTACGCTTTTTTGAGGTCGGCGTTAAAATATTTAACGGGGGTCGGCATATCCCCCGTGAGAATTTCGCTCACGTCGTGATACATCGCCAAAACGGCTGCGTGCTCGGGATTGAGCTTGCCGCCAAATCTACTTTTATCAATTATAACCAGAGCTTGTGCAATATATGCGGTGTCGAGAGTATGTTCGCTCAGATTTTCGGTATGAGTGTTTCGCATCAAAGCCCAACGATTTATGTATTTAAGTCGGGAAAGTATCGCAAAAAATTTACTTGCCACTTTATTTTCCTCCCATAGAAATAAAAAAGTATAAAAACTGCAAAAAAGTTAAGATTTTACTTTATTATTATAACAAAAAATGTTATAATATCAATAATTATAATTAGTAGTAGTATGCGATTTTTAAATTTCGCTATATTAGGAGGCAGAAAAAATGCTGTTTGCCAAGCAAAAGGAAAGATATAAGGAGTCATTTTTTATTGCTCTTTTTATCGCATTTATGTTTTTTATACCTTTTATATTGATGAACAAGGGGTATTTTCTGTTTTATGGAGATTTTGACGTTCAGCAGGTGCCGTTTTACAAGCTCGCACACAAGGCGGTAACAACCGGCGACATTTATTGGAACTGGAATACCGATTTGGGAGCTAATTTTATCGGTTCATACAGCTTTTATCTCATTGGAAGCCCGTTTTTCTGGCTGACGTTACCCTTTCCGAACGATATGGTTCCTTATTTAATGGGACCGCTGCTTATGCTTAAATTTGCTTGCTCGTCGTTTACGGCATACTGTTATCTCCGTCGTTTTTGCCGAAGCAAGGACAATGCGCTTATAGGCGCACTCCTTTACGCTTTTAGCGGATTTTCGATATATAATATCTTCTTTAATCATTTTCACGAAGCTATTGTATTTTTCCCGCTTTTACTTCTGTCCCTTGAGCAGCTCGTATGCGAAAACAGAAGAGGATTTTTCGCCTTTATGGTATTTGTCTGCTCGATGACAAACTATTATTTCTTTGCGGGAATGTTTGTTTTTCTGTTCATCTATTGGGTTATCAGAACCTTGTCGGGAAACTGGGAAATGAAATTCTCCACATTGGGAAAGATTTTGCTCGAAGGTATTTTGGGCGGACTGATGGCATGCATAATTCTGTTCCCGAGCTATTATGCCATTATTCAAAACAGCCGTATAAAAGGTTATCAGGTCGGCTGGGGCGCAATTTTGTTTAGTAAAAATCAGCGTTTTTTGAATGTTATTCAGTGCTTTTTCTTCCCGCCGGACAATCCTGCACGACCGGTTTTCTTCCCCGATGCAGACGCGAGATGGCAATCTCAGGCGGGTTGGTTGCCACTGTTTGGTATGACGGGCGTTATCGCTTGGCTCCAAAACAGACGCAAAACATGGCAGAGAAGGATAATCATAACCCTCTTGTTTATGGCGCTTGTCCCGATACTCAATAGCGCATTTTATATGTTTAACTATGCGTATTATGCGCGATGGTTTTATATGCTTGTGCTAATGATGGCGCTTGTTACGGCTCAATCGCTTGACCGAGCTGATTTCGACTGGAGCTCTGCATTCAGGTGGAATACGGGTGTTGTGCTTGCCTTTACGCTGGTCATAGGATTTTATCCGTCAAGTCACGACAAGCTTATCCCAACCGATTTCGGCCTGTATAATAAAACCGCCCCGTATTATAAGACTCGCTTCTGGGTCACCTGTTTAATCGCGCTTGCAAGTGCGGTTGCGCTTATTCTCCTGTTCACTTTCAGGGGCAGCATTTTCGCTAAAAAGAAGCGCTCGGTCGGTGAGATTATCTACACGGTGAAAAAGAGGTCACCTGCCTTTACCACCATGTGTATATGTCTTTTGACGGCCATATCTGTTGGCTATGCGGGTATATTTATTTATTTTGGAAAGCAGTCCTCCTACGATGCGAATAATTACGTTATTCCGGATTTAATTCAAACGGAATTTGAATTAGAGGACAGTGACAAATATCGAATCGACGTGTACGAGGGAATGGACAATACCGGAATGTTCCTCGGCATTCCCACCATTCAAGCGTTCCATTCGATTGTTCCCGGTTCGGTAACGGAATATTATGAGTTTATCGGAGTTGAGCGAGGGGTAGGTTCGCGTCCAGAACCCTCGATGTATTCCATTCGCTCATTCCTTAACTGTCAGTATCTCGTCGATAGTACAAAGAATTCGAAGGACTTTGATTCGTCGATTATGCCCGGCTGGTCTTATGTCGAGAAAAAGAATAATTTTGCCGTGTGGCAGAATGACTACTGCATCCCGTACGGCTTCACCTATGATTATTGCATAAGCGAAACCGATGTAAAGAATGTTTACAAAGGCAACGAATCCCTTGTAATGCTAAAAGCGATGGTCGTATCGGAAGAAAACGAGGCAAAAATTTCATCCGTGTTAAAAAAGGTGAGGGAGCTTCCGAATGAGGATTTCTCATACAATGGATATTTTGTCGACTGTACCAACCGACGCGAAACCTCGATAAATAATGACTTTTCGGTTGACAATCGTGGCTTTACCTCCACCGTGTCGCTGGATAAAAAGAATTATGTTTTCTACACCGTCCCGTACGAAGAGGGATGGACGGCTTACGTTGATGGTAAAAAGGTCGATATTGAAAAGGTAAACGTCGGATTTATGGCGGTGCTTGTCGGAGAAGGCGAACATACCATTCGCTTTGAATACATGACACCGGGACTCGAAATGGGACTTATTATTACCATGGTTGGCTTTGTGCTGCTGGTGATTTATATGACCGCGTTTTACGCCTATAAGCGCAAACATCCCGAAAAGGTTGCAGTCTGCTATCCCGAAGGAGAAAAGCTGAAAAAGCAGTGGGCAGCGGAGGATGCAATTCTTGCCGAATATGAACGAGCCCTCGCCGAGAAAAGGGCGGCAGCCATTGCTGAGGCAAAGCTTAGCGAAACCGAGAGCGAGCCGGAAAAGGTACCCGAGGTCAATGACGAAAACGACCCTTTTAAGATTGATGATAATTTTGACAATGAGGAAGTGAAAGAATAAAATGCCGATTTTGTATATTGTAATACCTTGCTATAACGAGCAGGAGGTTATTGGCGAAACTACACGCCGTCTGCTTATTAAGCTTGAGGAAATGATAATATCGGGTAAATGCTCGGATAAATCACGCATTTTATACGTTGACGACGGCTCAAAGGATAAAACTTGGGAGCTGATTACCCGAATTTTCAGTCAAAATGAGCGTGTCTGCGGACTCAAACTCGCGCACAACAGAGGACATCAAAACGCTCTGTATGCAGGGCTTATGACGGCTCGCAATTTTGCCGATTGCGTAATTTCGATGGATGCCGATTTGCAGGACGATATTAACGTAATGGATGACTTTTTGGATAAGTTTAATGACGGTTGCGACATTGTTTACGGTGTCCGTTCGAATCGCGACACCGATACAAAGTTTAAGAAATTTACAGCGCAGAGCTTTTACAAGGTGATGAAGTTCCTCGGTGTCGAAACGGTGTATAACCATGCCGACTACCGCCTGATGAGTAAGAGAGCGCTTGATGCTCTGGCTCAGTATGACGAGGTAAATCTTTATCTGCGCGGAATTGTGCCCGACCTCGGATTTAAGAGTGACTGCGTTTATTATGAGCGTGGTGAGCGTTACGCCGGCGAGACAAAGTATCCGCTTAAAAAGATGATAGGTCTCGCAACTCAGGGAATCACCTCATTCAGCGTAAAGCCGCTTACAATGGTCAGCGGACTCGGACTGATAATTTCTGCATTAAGTGCGCTTGCGCTGCTGATTTCGCTTATCGCGGGAATTTGCGGAGCGTATGTGACCATCGCGGTAATCCTTTCAACAATATGGCTTGCCTGCGGAATTATTACTACTTCGCTGGGTATTGTCGGTGAGTATGTGGGCAAAATTTACAGCGAAGCAAAGCGCAGACCGAAATTTATCCCCGAAACCTTTCTTAAAAAGTAAAAAATGGTTGAATAGTTGACCACTGTATGATAATATCAAAAAGGTATTTTAATGAAAATTAAGGAGAAATATGATGAAAAACGGAATTATTTTCATGCCTCACGGAAACTTGCAGTATTCACAGCTCCCGATTGAAAAGAGAGCGTGGGTGTCACAGGTATCGTACGACAGGATTTTTGATTTGCCTGAAAAATTGGGTATAAAAATCGCCTTTGAAGCATCGGGCGAAACCCTCGAAATCGTTGCGAAGGAAACTCCCGAAGTAATGGCAAAGCTCATCAAGGGAATCAAGGAAGGACGCATCGAGCCGGTCGCTTCACCCCAGACTCATATTATGCTTGGAAATATCGATGCCGAAATCGGCTATCGTTCACTCGTTGAAGGACTCAACACTTGGGAAAGACTTACCGGTGTTCGTCCGACAACCGGTTGGAATCCCGAATGTTCGTGGAATTCCTACATAGTTGATATTTATAAGAGAGCCGGATTTAAGACACTTATTGCCGATGCCGACTCATATTTCCTCTCGACCGTCGAAGGTGTGAGAGAAAAGACCGGACTCAAATTTGACGTTCGCGGCCACTCGAATAAGAATGAGCTTTTCAAGCTTGAGGACATTGTTGCAGGCAGCGACGATTTGCTTAAAAAGTTCACCCACGCAAACGTACTTCCCAACGGCTTGAAGGTTATTTTGCGCTCGGATATGCTCTGCAATATTATGCTTTGGTACCTTATGGGAGCCACCGAAGGCAACCGTCCCAACCCCGTTACAATCGAGGAGGTTAAGGAGGTTCTCGCAAAGTGGCAGGCACGAATCGCCGAAAAGGGCGGCTTTATCATGCCTTATGCTGAGGATGCAGAATATGTTGGCACCACCGCATATTTCTATGTTAAGCAGTTCGGTCAGGCACGCTTCTTTGAAAGTGAACCTGCCAGCGCAGATAGATTTGAGCAAATCCTTACCACCGCAAAGGAAATGGGCTTCGAATTTGTTACCCCGAGCGAAGCTGCCGAAAAATACGAGCTTAACGAAATTGATAACTTCGACGAAATCGAAACCGGCTGTGCTTGGCACGGCGGCACATCACGCGCTTGGGCAAATACTCCGTATTCGAGAATGCTCGACCCCGTGTGCAAGTCAATTTTCGACGGACTTAAGAATGTTGCAGCCCATCTCGGCGTAGACCCGTACGAAAACGAGGCAATGAACGCCGTTATGAAGGCGGTTACTACCGCTTACGTTTCCGACGCTCGTTGGCCACCGGCACCGACATCTCCCGGACGCTTCAACGTTCGCGAGGCACTCGACGCTCTCTATAAGGCAAACGAAGGACTCAAAGCCGTTATGGAAGCCAACGGAATCGGTAACAAATGCTCGTTATATTCCTACAATATCATGCTCACTCAGATAAAGGCAATCGACGACGAGCTTATGGCTATGCCGTATTTCGAAGAAGAAAACTAATTTAATTAAAAATATAAACCCAGCGTGTCCGAGATTGGATACGCTGGGTTTTTTATATTGTGGGGTTATAAAAAAATAAAAACGAGCGGTAAAAAACCACTCGTTTTTATGGCGCGCTTGAAGGGACTCGAACCCCTGACCTACTGGTTCGTAGCCAGTCACTCTATCCAACTGAGCTACAAGCGCATTTATTCGTGCCAAAGTATAATATCACAAATAATATATAAATGCAAGTACTTTTTTAAAAAAATATAAAAAGCTTTGTTTTCACTCTATTGTGAAATGGGCGAGAATGTGTTAAAATGGGGAATATCAATCAGAGAAGGACATGAGCGATGGTAATTTTGACGGCGGATAAAATTTCAAAGTCGTTTGGCGGGGAGGAGCTTTTTGCCGACGTCACCTTTGAAATAAAGGACAATGATAAAATCGGTCTCATCGGGCCAAACGGCGCAGGAAAGACTACCCTTTTTAAAATACTGACCGGTCAGTACGAAGCCGATAACGGCGCAGTTGTACGACGGTCGGGGCTTCGCGTTGGCTATATGCGCCAGATGGTCGCCGCCTCGGGTTCTGTCAGCGGCTATGAAGAAACTTTATCGGTCTTTTCCGACCTTATCGAAATGGAAAATCGCCTTCACGCCCTCACCGTCCGCCTCGAAACCGACCATTCCACCGAGCTGATAAATGAGCATAGCGCCTTGCAGGAGAAATTCCATTTACTTGGCGGACTTACTTTCAGAAGCAGGACGAGGTCTGCGCTAATCGGTCTCGGCATTACTGACGACCAGATGAAGCTTCCCCTCACATCGCTTTCGGGCGGCCAGTTGTCAAAAATTTCACTTGCAAAGCTGCTTTTATCCCCGAGTGACGTTTTACTCCTCGACGAGCCGACCAACCACCTTGATACCGCATCTTGCGAATGGTTGGAGGAATTTTTGCGTGGATATAAGGGCGCACTTGTAATCGTTTCGCACGACCGCTATTTTCTCGATGCGGTTACCAACCGCACCTTCGAAATTGAGGGCGGCAGGGTGTTTATCGCCAATGGCGGCTACACCGAATATATGAAATTAAAAGAAAAGCGGCTCGAATCGGAGCTCCACGAATACGAAAACACGCTCAAAGAAATCGAGCGAATCGAGGGTATAATCACCCAGCAACATCAGTGGAACCGCGAAAAGAATATAAAAACCGCCGAATCAAAGCAGAAGCAGGTTGACCGCCTTCGTGCCACTCTGCGCAAGCCGATTATCGAAAATAGCGAAATTCATTTCAAATTCACCCCTCATGGCATAACCGGCAACGAGGTTTTGCACATTAACGGCGCGTCAAAAAGCTATGGCGACCGCCTGCTTTACGAAAACGTGCGACTCGATATTATGCGTGGCGAAAGGGTATTTTTGCTCGGCTCAAACGGCTGCGGAAAGACTACTCTGATGAAGGAGATAATGAACGGCACCGCCGTCCGTTTCGGCGCAGGGGTAAAATGCGGCTATTTTGACCAAACCCAGCGAACACTTCACGATGAAAAGACCGCTCTTGACGAAGTTTGGGACGAAAATCGAGGAATGACCCGCACCGAAATTCAGAATGCACTCGCGCTTTTCCGTTTCCGCGGCGACGACGTTTTCAAAAAGGTGGGCGACCTTTCGGGAGGAGAGAGGGCAAAGCTCTCGATACTGAAACTGATGCTTTCGTCTGCGAATTTTCTGCTTCTCGACGAGCCGACCAACCATCTCGACATTTATTCCCGTCAGGCGCTCGAGGATGCGCTGATTGCCTTTGGCGGCACAATGCTCATCGTGTCGCACGACCGCCGATTTATCAACCGCTTGGGCGACAAAATATGGTCGATGGAGAATGGCACCGTCACCGAATACATCGGTAACTACGACTATTATCTCGAAAAAAAGGCACCCCCACCCGAACAGCAACGTGTACAAAAAACCGTCGGCAGCGGCGGACTCGGCTATAAGGAAAAAAAGGAGCAACAGTCACGCATCAGACGACTGAAAACAGCGGTTGCTACCTTTGAAAAGGAGATAGCCGAATTAGAGGGTGAAAGCGAGCTTCTGAACGCGCAGCTTGTCACCGACGAAGTTTCGGCGGATTATAAAAAGACGATGGAAATCACCGCCCGTCTTGCCGAAATTGAGGGATTGCTCGACAACAAAATGACCGAATGGGCAGAGATGAACGAGCAGCTCGAATCGGCACAAAACAGTATATAAAAAAAGGACTTAACCCCCGTCGGTTAAGTCCTTTTTTTATATTTCAAAGTCGGGGATAAAGCTTTCCTTTGCCGTTTCGCCCTCCTGGATAAAGGCGTTTTTCACCTCAATGCTCACGGCAAAATCTACAACCTCGTTGTATTCCTCCTCGCTCAAAGTCCGCGTCAACTCGTCAAAGGGTAGGTCGGGTGACGGCGTAAACTGATTCATAATGCTCAAATAAATACTGTCGCCATAGGTGTCGTGTAAATACCTGATAATCTCCTTTGAATCGTCGGTGTGACCGGGAAGCACAAGGTGACGCACAATCACACCGCTTTTTATCATTCCGTCGGCGTCAAAGCGCGGCTTTCCCGCCAACTCAAACATTTTCTTTATCGCCGCTTTTGCTACCTCGGGATAGTCCTTTGCTGACGAAAATTTCTGTGCAAGGTTATCATCCATATACTTAAAATCGGGTAGAAAAACCCGCACCCTTCCGTCGAGCATTTCCAGTGCGTCACAAAGGTCGTATCCGCTCGAATTATATACAACGGGAATTTGCAACTTTGCCAAATCGAGCGCCTCACTAATTTGGCTCACGTAGTGGCTCGGCGTAACGAGATTTATGTTATGTACTCCACTTTTCTGCAACTGAATGAAGGTTTCAGCAAGCTCATTCACAGAAACCGCCTTTCCGACAGCAAAACGGCTTATTTTACGATTTTGACAGTAAACGCAACCGAGATTGCATCCCGAAAAAAAGACGGTTCCAGAGCCGTTTTTGCCCGAAATACAGGGCTCCTCCCAGTAATGCGGAGCCGCCCGAGAAATATATATTTTATCGTCGGTTTTGCATACACCGAAGTAGCCGCTTGTGCGGTCTGCACCGCATTTTCGCGGACACATTTTGCAATTTGCCATATCGAACATAAAATCACCTTTTAATCAGTATATCATTTTTACCGCGATAATTCAACGCACTAAAAAAACGATGCCTACGGGTTAATATTTACCCAAAGGACATCGTTTTTTTACTAATTATTTTATTCGGTGCGGAGTGCTTCTACGGGGTCCTTTTTAGCGGCGACTCCCGACGGAATCAGTCCTGCGATAAAGGTGAGCAGCATGCTTATCAGCACCAGTATAATTCCGCCGACAAAGGGTAGTGCAGCGGTTAAAATTTTGATACCGGTGGCGGCACGAACAATATAGGTTATCGGGATACAAAGCAGTACCGTGCTGACAATTCCGATAACACCTGCCGTAAATCCGACTATCAGCGTTTCGGCGTTGAATACGCGGGAAATATCCTTTTTCGATGCACCGATTGAGCGGAGGATACCGATTTCCTTTGTTCTTTCGAGTACCGAAATATAGGTGATAATTCCAATCATAATCGACGAA
The DNA here is from genome assembly GCA_017381515.1 of Clostridia bacterium. Taxonomy (GTDB): domain Bacteria; phylum Bacillota; class Clostridia; order Oscillospirales; family Acutalibacteraceae; genus UMGS1976. The sequence continues at coordinate 11,643 of JAFOCB010000057.1, forward strand.
ACAACCAGCGAAATAGCGACAAATGCGATTAGAACGTACGAAATCGCGTTGATAACCGTCGTTATCGACGACATAATCATCTTCATAATATCGGTGTATTCGATTGCATCATCGTCGTTTGTTTGCTTTTCATTATATTTCGCGATACATTCGGCAATTTCGTCCTTGTCACTATACGTGGAAGCAAAAATATTTATCTGCTTGGGATTATCGAGGTCGACGTAACCGAGATTCAAAAGGGCATCGCTATATGTGATAATCCGGTTGGTCGGCATATTATTGTCATAGAATTTTACCAATTCTTCTTCGGTAAAGTTACCGAGCGCGTGGGTCAGAAGCTGATTGAGTGCCGAATCGGTCATTGCTCCGTAGTATGCTTTTTTTTCGGTGGCATACCTCGCCTTAACCTGTTCGCCGATTGCCTCTCTGGCATATTCAGCGAGGGTTTCGTCGTCCATTTTTGCGATATATTCGGCGACATCAGCCGAGTTTGCTCCCATCTGCTGTGCATAAGCCGTAGTGAGCATTTGACGCAGATAATCGGCGGTCATATTTGCCATCTGGGCGTCAACCTGGGCTGTAACGTAGCTGTCGTCTGGCAAGGACATCATCTCGGTATAAAGGTCGGCTCTCTCACTCGGCGAAAGATTTTCTGCATACGTTTTGAATGCTTCTGCCTTTGAAGCGGCGGCGTTTTTGCCACCGTCCTCAACCTTAAAGGGAAGTCCAGTAACAATGTCAAAGCTTTTGCTTTCCATCTGCTTTTTGACGATAGGACTCTTTTCAGCCGTGGTAATCATATAGTCGGTGAGTGAGCGGGTGTAACCGATTGCGCCATCCATCGAGGTAGAAATTGCATCCTCGTTCGGTCTGACAATACCCGAAATTTTAATATCAATTCCGTTGTCATAGACGTATTTCATTCCGGCATCACTTTCACGAAGGTCCTTTATGCCGTCATCGGTTTCTTGATAGCAACTGCTCGGTAAAACCAGCTTAAACGTCTTTGAACAAATTTCCTTGTACGACCATTTTCTTTCGGAGGTGTCGAGCGGCTCCTTTTTCATGGTCGCCTCCAAAACGGCGGTTAGCTCTTCCGAGGTTTTGAGCCCGAGAGCATATAGACAAAGGTCGCTGATTTCGTTATTTTTGTCAATGATGAGAACTACCTCGTTGTATTTCGTAGGCCAATTTCCGTAAATGCAATCATACTGTTTTTTGGTGAGTTGGTTAATTTCGGTGCCGTCCTTATTGGTGAGGATTTCGGACCAAACGTTCATCTGTTGGAAACTTTGCTGATAGCCGGCCGACATAACGCTGCTTTCTGCCGCATAAATTCCGTTCAGAAGCTCTACAACATCGGATTTGACAATTTTGCCGTTGCTATCCTTTGTATAAATGCTCATATCCACGCCGTAGGAATACTGAACGGCGCTAATGTACTGATTGATTTCGTTATTTTCGTTTTCGAGATATTTCTTGAATTTATTGAGATTGTTCTTTTCAACCTCGGCGTTGTTAACTGTGTTAATCAGCTCGTACATAATCGAGTTTGAATAAACGGCATCAAGCTCGTGACGTGTTTCTTTATTATTCGAGCCCATCAGTTTGGTAATCAGGTTGGTCATATCGACAGTTTCCGCCTGAATGGTTATCGGATAGCTCGAAAGGGTATCCTCCTGCACCCTGTTTATATATGCGTTAACTCCGTTTGAAATCGACATAATCAGCGCAATTCCGATGATACCGATGCTTCCCGCAAAGGAGGTCATGAAGGTCCTCGCCTTTTTTGTCATCAGGTTATTGAGCGAAAGGGAAAGGGCGGTAATAAACGACATGGAGGTTTTTTCGGTCTTTTTACGGCTTTTTTTCTTCTTATCGGGGGCATCGAGGATGAATTCCGATTCATAAGGGTTCGAGTCGCTTGTCACTCTGCCGTCAAGCAGACGGACTATTCTCGTCGAATATTCTTCGGCAATTTCGGGGTTGTGCGTTACCATTATGATAAGCTTATCCTTTGAAATTTCCTTTAAAATCTTCATTATTTGCACCGAGGTTTCGCTATCGAGCGCACCTGTCGGCTCGTCGGCAAGGAGAATTTCGGGGTCGTTTACGAGGGCACGAGCGATTGCTACGCGCTGCATCTGACCGCCCGACATTTGATTTGGCTTTTTATGTAGCTGGTCGGAAAGTCCTACCTTTGCGAGAGCTTCCTCTGCGCGTTTTCTCCTCTCCGCTTTTGATACGCCCGAAAGGGTAAGCGCAAGCTCAACGTTGCTCAGTACCGTCTGATGCGGAATGAGATTATAGCTCTGGAATACGAAGCCAATCGAATGATTGCGGTACGAGTCCCAGTCCTTGTCATCAAAGTCTTTTGTTGAGCGATTATTAACCGAAAGGTCACCGCTATCGTATCTGTCGAGACCACCGATTATGTTCAGAAGGGTGGTCTTTCCGCAACCCGACGGGCCTAAAATCGAGACAAATTCACTCTTTCTAAATTCGATGTTAATATCCTTGAGCGCCTCAACCTTTGCGCTGCCCGAAAGATATGACTTTACGATGTTAGTAAGTTTAAGCATTAGCAAAAAACTCCTTTTTCGCATTTTTTGTATATTTATAATATACAAAAGAACTTTGTCAATATCAAGAGAATTAAATTCCGCTTTACTGATTTTTTACATTTTTTCATTTATTTTGCAATGTTTATTCTAAATGATACTGCTTTTCACTTGTGGCTCGACACCATACACACGGCAAAAGCGCCTATCACCCCGCCCAAAAACATTCCCGAAATCATCCCCAACCAGAACATAAAATCAATCCTTTTATGAAAAATATCTGCCGTCTTATTATGCCCGAAAAAACAGCGTTTTACCCGTGTTGACAAAGGGCAGAGAGTTTGATATTATCATAATTGGTGAGGTGTTTTTTTATGAAAAGGGATTATCAAAAGGAGCTTGACCTTTTACTGACCAAGCTCGATGAAAAAAGCAAACCGAAATTACTGCTTCATAGCTGTTGCGGACCTTGCAGCAGCTATGTGCTTGAATATTTGTCAAAGTATTTTGACGTCACGGTTTATTACTTTAACCCGAATATTTTTCCAAAAGAGGAATACGAAAAACGACTAAAAAACCAACTTTACCTTATTGAAAAAAGCGGCTGGGCGAAATTTTTGCCGAGTGATTATAATTATGACGAGTTTCTTTCTGCGGCAACGGGGCTCGAAGGGGAAAAAGAGGGCGGACTCAGGTGTACCGAGTGTTTTCGCCTGCGACTAACAAAAACTGCTCAAGCGGCTAAAAACGGCGGTTTTGACTATTTCGCAACCACCCTCAGCGTCAGCCCGCATAAAAACGCGCAGCTGCTCGGACAGCTTGGCGAAGAAATCGGAGAGCAATACGGAATAAAGCATCTGCCCTCTGATTTTAAAAAGCGCGAGGGATACAAGCGGTCGATTGAACTGGCACGGCAATTTGACCTCTATCGTCAGGATTATTGCGGTTGCGAATTTTCCATTCGCGAATAATAAAAAAAGTGTATATTGACGGGGATTATCGTTAAAAATATTTTATGATAAAAAGGATAGAAAAAAAGGGACAAAATGAAAAAGAGAAAGAATGGCGCTCTCAAAATTCGCCTCAAATACTGGTGGCGAAAGATTAAACAGTGGACAAAAAAGATAATCAGCTTTTGTCTTAATCCGCGGATGCTGCTTTGCTTTGGCTTGGCTTGGATTATTACAAACGGTTGGTGTTACGCATTTATGGCTATCGGCGGTTGGCTTAAAATCAATTGGATGCTTGCCGTTGGAACGACTTATGCCGCTTTTTTATGGTTTCCCTTTACCCCCGAGAAACTGATTACCGTTATTATTTCCCTCTTTTTACTCAAACGATTGTTTCCGAATGACGAAAAAACGCTCAAGGTTCTGCAAAAGGAACTGGACAAGTTAAAGGCGGCAATCAAGCGAAAGAAAGAACAGAGAAAATTAAAAAAAGAAGAAAAGAAATAAGCACGAAAAGAGTGAAAATCTCTCATCGTGCTTTTGTTTTATTTTTCTAAATATAGCTCGGCTTCAAGCTGATTTTGAATATCCTCGTGGTATGAAAGCAGGGGAGTAATATCCTTGTTCCCCAGCTGTCGGTTGATATAATTCCTTGTTACACGCACAACTGTTTTTGACAAAAGGACAATTCCGACCAAATTCGGAATCATCATCAGTCCGTTGAAGGTGTCGGAAATATCCCACGCGATTGACGAGGTCATAACCGCGCCCAAAACGATGGTTGCAACAAACACGATTTTATAAACCACCGTATATTTTGCGCCAAAAAGGTATTCAAAAGCACTTACCCCGTAATGCGACCAGCCGATTAGCGTAGTAAAGGCAAAGAGGAGTATCGCCACCGCGACAAAAATACTGCCAAAATCAAAATTGCCAAAGGAAAGTACCCGATTAAACGCCGCGGAAACCAGAGTTGAGCCGGTGGCACCTTTTTCGGTAATTGCGCCTATTTCGAGGTCGTAAACACCCGAGGTGAGTATGGTTAGCGCTGTCATGGTGCATACTACCATCGTGTCGGTAAACACCTGAAAAATGCTCCACATACCTTGCTTAACCGGCTCCCTTACGTTTGCGCTCGAATTGATTATGGTTGACGAGCCGAGCCCTGCTTCATTTGAAAAAACACCGCGTTTAAATCCCGCGGTAATAACCCTGCTTATCGTAAAGCCGCAACCACCGCCCAAAATCGCATTTGGCTTGAAGGCGGTGACCAAAATGGTAGCAAAAGCATCGGCTATTTTTCCGCAATTTGCGAGAATGACAAATATGCTCCCCGATATAAAGAGAATGACCATAATCGGCACGATTTTTTCGGCAAAGGATGCAATTCGCTTTAACCCGCCGAGGATAATCAATCCCGCCGCAAGCATAATGACAAGCCCGATTGCGAGGGAATAGAGGGTGACTCTTTGACCGCCCGAGGAATAGATAACTCTGCTTGACAGAGCGGGGAAATCAACCGCCTGCTCAATGTTTGCGACGATTTTGTCAACCTGCCCCATATTGCCTATTCCGAGCGACGCAAATACGCAAAACATAGCGAACAAAGCGGCCAGAATTTCGCCCGATTTTGCGAGTACGGATGAAAGGAGTTTGCTCCTGTACCCTATGCCTCCCAGCCCGTATTTGAGATAGTACATGGCACCGCCCGACCATTCGCCATCGTTGTTTTTTCGCCTAAAATAAATACCGAGTAAATTTTCGGAATAGCCCGTCATCATGCCAAAAAAAGCCGCCACCCACATCCAAAAAACTGCACCGGGACCACCTATTACAATCGCGTCGGCAACCCCTGCAATATTTCCTACGCCGATTGTCGCCGCAAGTGTGGTGCACAGTGCCTGAAACTGCGAAACCGAGCCACTAGATACCGCGTAGCTTTTTTTATTAAAAAGGCCGCCAATCGTTTCTCTGAACCAATGACCAATGTGGGTTAGCTGAAAAAATTTCGTCACCGCGCTCATAAAAATCCCCGTGCCAAGCAGCAAAAAAATACCGATTTTGAGCCATATAAGGTCGTTTATCGCGCCGTTTATATTTTCGACCGCGGTCATTATTTCGCCCATTTATAACACCCCGTGAAAATAATAAAAGGGAATTGGTAAATTTACCGATCCCCTTTTTTGCGTTTTTCGCTATTTAATTTTATGAGTGTAATATGCGTTTTTATTCGCCTTTTTTGTCCGAGGCGTTATCTTTTTGGGTGTCCTTTTTATCCTCACCTTTTTTGCCTCTGTTTACGGCTGCAAGCACCGTAATAACAATTACAATAAGTGCTGCCACACCGATTATGGTATAGAGGATAAACGGATTTTCTGCGCATTCGTTGGTCGGTTTTTTCGGCAGCTCTGACGCACCACTACCGCCTGAAATGACCTCGCTGGTTTCTTCGCTTGTCTCCTCGACGGATTCCTCCGATGACGAATCGGTTGACGATGGACTTGAAGAGGTAATGTATGTAGGAGCGTCAGCCGCTCTTGCGTTTGAGAAACTGTTGAGGGTAAAGGTGTAAAATTGCTTTGTGTTATTATAGTTGCCGGTATGAGTCGAGTTCATAAACACCATTGCGGCAAGGTTTGTAATCTTGTCGGTTGCGTCGTTTACTATTACCGAAGCACCCATTTTCGCATCCTTGAAGCCGTTTGCGTGAGGGATGGCGAGTTCAAACTGGTATCCGTTTTCGCCCAAGTCAACTACGGCGCATTGAATTTTATCCTTCATCGCGAGGAAAAATGGCGAGGTGCTGGTTTCTGCAATCGAAACGGTACCGGAATAACGTACAACGCGGAAAAGACCGGTATATCCGCTACCGACGGCTTGACCTTCCGGGTTGCAGTCGAGGTCGAGCTGAATTTCTACGCTGTCGGTTATCCAGTCGTACGTAGGCAGAGTAGAAACTCTCGTTTTGTCATCGACGCTACCGAAAATATAAATATATTCATTATCATAAAGAAAATTTATCGAAGCGGTGGTGGTCGATTCTCCGTTTTGCTTGATAATCTGGTCAACAACTATGTTTCCGGAGGTGCTGAATGCCTCGTCCATATAGCCGTTAACGTGAATGATTGACTTATCTATTGTGTTAGTTTTTTGGTCGGCGTAAACGGCGGGTGATGCTGAAATTATGAGTACAATTGCCGCCACAGCGCAAATGATTTTCTTTAACATTTTTTATTATTCCTCCGGGAATTGCTTATTTTATTTCTTTCTCAATTTCTTAAAAAACTCGCTTAAAAGTGAGCCACATTCTTCTTCCATAAATCCGCCTGATAAAATTGGCTTGTGATTATACGGCAGGTCAAACAGATTGATTAGCGAGCCGCATGACCCCGCCTTTTTATCATACGCGCCAAAAACGACACGTTCAATTCTTGAGTTGATTATAGCACCCGTACACATCGGGCAGGGCTCGAGTGTGACGTATATCGTACAGCCGATGAGCCGCCATCCGCCAAGCGTTTTACATGCGTCGTTTATTGCCTCGATTTCGGCGTGACCGAGCGCGTTTTTATCCTTTTCGCGTCGGTTTCGTCCGCGTCCAACGATTTCTCCGTCACGCACGATTACCGCGCCAATCGGGGCTTCGTCATCATCTGCCGCTTCTTTTGCTAGGAGAATCGCCTCCCGCATAAATTTTTCGTCAATCGTGTTCATTGAACCTTCCTTTATCAGCAATAAATTAAAATGCCAAAACTGCGCTTAAAAGTAAAAACGCAGTAAGTATGATAACAAGCGGCGACGAGTAAAATGCGCCGAACGCCATCGGCGAAGAGATGATGCAATCGGGTTTGTAAAGTTTCTTTTTGAGTAGTTTCTTTTTATTGACATAAACGAATCCGAGCGCACCGAACAGACCCATCAGAAGAATTATTCCATAGCTGACAATCACCTGTAAATATGACGGTAAATTCTTTGCTATCAGCATCATCACGCAGGAATTGAAATTGTTTAAAAAATGAATAATCATTGCAGGAATGACCGAGCCGGTGTTGATTGTAATGTAGGCAAAAACAAGTCCGACCATAAATGCAAACGGGATTTGAACAAAATTACCGTGAACGAGACCAAAAAGTGCCGCTGATGCAAAAATTGCGAAGGTGTCGGAATATCTTCTGAGCGAGCCGAGGACCACCACGCGAAAGGCAAATTCCTCTACAATGGCAGGCATAACCGACATGGTGAATATCCACGCAATAGTTTCAAAGATGCCCTTTGGCTCGGGCAAACCGACCGCTTCGGTATTCATGCCCAGCGCCTCTAAAATGCTTACCCAGTAGCTTGTCGCAACGTTGATACCCAGACAAAGCAAAAATCCGGCAAAAACGACTGAAGCACCCGTTAAAAACGGAATCTTTTTTCTTACAAAAAGGCTACTCACCTTGAATCCTTCAATCTTTGACAGAAGGAAAAATGGCGGAACAAAAAGTATCGCCGAAAACAGGATTTGAAGCAAATACGCTGTCAGAGTATTATCAATTATGTAATATTCTCTTAAAAATACGATTAGCTCGCCGACCATTTGGCTGATTAAATCTATAAGCAAAAGGGAGCCTAGAATGATGCCACCAATAAAGTTGCCGCTTTTTCTAATCATTTTACGCTCCTGCTTTGCGAAATGGGAGCGAATAAACGGATTATTGAGATTGTGCATGATTTCATCTCCTTATTATCTAATAATGATACAGTAAAATAATATATATGTCAATCGCGTCTTGTAAACGAATGTAAAATATGTTATATTTTATGGTGTGAAAATTTTTGCGGCAAATATTAAAAAAAGCAGGTGTAAATTATGCAGGTTTACAATCTATTTTTGCTTATGCTCACGGCAATACCCATTCTCGTCGGTGGAATATCGGCACGCAGCGTGTCAAAAAATCGTGCTACACGTACTGTCTCAGGAATGATGGCGCCGATGCTTATTTTGACGGTGTTGTGCATTATCGTCGAAATGGTCGTCGCTGGATATGAAGAAACTGCGGCAATGCTTCATATCGAAGAAATGCCGTATATGACCTTTCCGCGTCATATTTTTACGGCGATAATCGTGTGCTTTTTTGCCATTTCGGTAATGTCTGTCCTCGCAATTAAAAGGAACGAAAAAATAAAGCCGCTCTTATCCTTTTCTGTGCTTTCGGGAATAACGGTTGTGTTCACTGTGGCGGCGGTTTGTATCTCGCTTTTAGAAAAATTCAGTGACCATGGATATATCGTTGTGCCGGTTTGCATAATCTACGCAATAGGTCAGATTTATGCCGTGGCAGCGGCAGTTTTAAAGGGTGAAGGAAAGCTCGAAAAATTTATCTTATATCTTACCAATATCATTTATCTTGCGGTTTGCGGCTTTTTGATTTGGTTTGCTTATGTGTCAGGTTTTACTGATGAAGCGCAGGCGGTGGGCGAAATTACCTCGGGCGTAATCGCGTTTGTTATTTTAGGAATTGTAATTGTTGCAGGTCCTGCTTTAATCAGCTTTTTCGCACTCTTGTCTGACAGTATCGGCTCGTTTAAATATGTCAAAAAGGATAAAAAATAATCACCCATTCTGATTTTTACGACATTCAAAGGGGATAATATCAAAAAATGTGTAGGAGTTTTTTTGATGTTATCTCCTTTTTCTGTTTTAAAGGACGTTTTTGCGGTGCTTGGACGCAATTTTTTGAGTATATTGACCGCCTTTTCGTCGCTTTTTTGTGTATATTCATTCGTGCAGTTTATCGGCTCGGTGTCGTCGATTTGCTTTGCCTCGTCGGTGATGAATGGTACTGAAAATATTGATTTTACGCGATTTGAAAGGGTGGCTTTTTTGCCTTCGTCGACGATTTCCACCTTTGCATTTTTTGTCCTGTTTTTGCCCCTTTTTTTAGGTACCGAGAGAATGTCGCTCAAATGGACAAGCGGCGAAAAACCGCGTCTTTCGGAGCTGCTTTGGGCGTTTGAGCCGAGGAGGTTTTTAGCGACATTTATTCTTCACCTGTCCCTCTTTTTTGCGCTGCTTATTTGGTCGGTGGCGGTAATTTTTCCTACCCTCGTTTTTTCGGCTGATTTGAGTCCATCGGCGGCGACTTTTTTGAAATGTATTTTCTACGGAATCGGTCTGTGCGGAGGGATTGTGATTATCACCTTTTTTCTCGCCGCCTCGCTTGTTTTCGCCGGCGGAAATTCGCTTAAATTCGCGCTTTTTTCTGCCTTCGGAAAGGGAGAAGCAAAGGGGCTTTTCTCCTCGCTTTTACCCCTCGTAACCACCTTTTTACCGCTTATACTTTTCGGCGGCTTTTTTATAATATTCACGCCCATTTTCATACTGCTTTCTGCGGTGATTTTTTACCGAAAAAACGCCGCCATATAACCTAAAAACCCGACTGTCGAAAAAATCTTTCGACAGTTTATTTATTTATACTTGTTATAATAGATATAAAGTGCTATAATAAACTGATTAAATATATGCATATTTTCTGTATTTGAGATATTGGAGGCGCGCTTAAAAGGTGAACCGCAAAAAGTGGATTATAGCAAATAATGATAAAGAACTTGCACGTCAGCTTGCAGAGGAATGTGACATCGACCAGTTGGTTGCCCTCATTCTGACCGCAAGAGGATACTGCGACCCTTTTGAAATAGACGAATTTCTGTCCAACGACCAGCAGATGAGCGACCCGTATGAGCTGATTGATATGGACAGGGCTGTTGCGCGAATTAGAGCCGCTATGGAAAAAGGGGAGAGAATAGCTGTTTACGGCGACTACGACGTGGACGGCGTAACTTCTACTGCGCTTATGTACAGCTACCTTTCGAGTAAAGGGGCGGACGTTATCTATTCCGTACCCGAGCGTGAGGAGGGCTACGGTATGAGTATTACCGCCGTTGACCGACTCGCTGCCGAAGGGGTAAAGTTGATTGTCACCGTTGATAACGGAATCAACGCAAATGAAGAAGTCGATTATGCAAAAAAACTCGGAATCGACGTGGTTGTAACCGACCATCATCTGCCGATGAACGAGCTGCCGAATGCCGAGGCGGTGGTTGACCCCCATCGACTCGATTGTCCCAGCCAGTTCAAGGATTACGCAGGTGCTGGCGTCGCCTTTAAGGTGATTTGTGCACTCGAGGAAGTGTCGGGCGAGGAAATGGCGCTCCGTTACGGCGACCTTGCTGCGGTAGGTACGATTGCCGACGTAATGCCCCTTTGCGGCGAAAACCGATTGATTGTAAAGAATGGTCTACCCCTTGTCGAAAATGGACGCGAGGGCTTTTTGGCGATAATCGAGGCGGCAGGACTTTCCTCCCGTCCCTTTACCTCGTCGAGCGTATCGTTTGGAATAGGTCCGCGCCTGAATGCCGCGGGTCGAGTCGGCTCGTGCGAAAGGGCGGTACGACTGCTCCTGACGAATGATAAAAGCGAAGCATACGAGCTTGCACGCGAGATAAACGAGGATAACGCCCGTCGTCAGCATACCGAACGCGAAATTTTCGACGCGGCGGTCAAAATTATTGAAGAAAAGGGATATTATAACGATAGAGTTATCGTCGTGTGCGGTGATGGCTGGCACGGCGGAGTTATAGGCATCGTTGCGTCCCGAATATGCGAAAGATATGGCAAACCTGCCTTTGTCCTCTCGGTCGAAAACGGGGAGGCAAACGGCTCTGCACGCAGTATCGGTAATTTCTCGGTCTTTGACGCGCTCACCGCGACAAAGGATATTTTACTTCGCTTTGGCGGTCATTCCAGAGCGGCAGGAATGTCGGTCGAAACCGAAAAGGTCGACCTTTTCCGTACAAAGATTAACCAGTGGGCTGCTGAAAACTATGACGAAATGCCCTTTGCCGAGCTAAAAATTGATTGTCGTTTGGCACCGTCGGCATTTACTCCCGATATGGCGGAGTCACTCGAGGTGTTTGAACCCTGCGGCATAGCCAACCAAACGCCTGTTTTCGGGCTTATGGGAGTCCGCCTTGATAAGATTACACCCGTCGGCTCGGGTAAGCATCTGCGCCTGACCGTTTCAAAAAACGGCAATTCCGTAACAGTAATGCTCTTTACCACCGCCGAGCAGGATTTCGGCTTTATGCAGGGAGCGTTGCTCGACTTTGCCGTTACTGTCGAAGCCAATGAATACATGGGAACGAGGTTGGTTACTCTGATAGCAAAGGCATTCAGACCGACCGTAGTTGATGAAGAAAAATTACTTAAAGAAATTCGTCTGTACGAGCGTTTTTGCCGTGGGGAAGTAATGACCGACGAGCAAAAGGAAAGCTGCAAGATAAGTCGCGAAGACGTTGCGGCAATTTACCGCACGATAAATAAAAATAATGGATTTTCGGGCGTTTTCGAGGCGCTTATGACCCAGTCGGGCGTATCGTCATATTTAAAAAGCAGATTGGCGCTCGACATTATGAGCGAACTTGGAGTAATCGACTGTTCATATTCAAAGGACGGCGTTTATGCCGCAAAATGCCCGACAGAGAAAAAGTTTGATTTGACTAATTCGTCCGTATTCAGATGGGCAAACGGAGAGGTGGAGTAATAAATGACGGTTAACTATGACGGAAGGTTTGAAACCCTTGTCCGCCTGCTCAAAAAGCAGGGAGATTCATTCGACCACGAGCTTATCAAAAAGGCGTATGACATAGCAATCGAAAAGCACGAGGGACAAAAGCGCCTTTCCGGAGAGCCGTTTTTTATTCATCCCTTTTCGGTAGCGTGTATTACTGCAAAACTCGGTATGGACACGGAATCGGTGGCGGCAGCTTTGCTTCACGATGCCGTCGAGGATACTGACCTTTCGCTAGATGACGTAAAGCGTGATTTCGGCGAGACCATAGCCATGCTTGTTGACGGAGTTACCAAACTCGGTAAAATCAACTATGTATCGAAGGAAGAACTTCAAGCCGAGAACGTCAGAAAGATGTTTATCGCGATGTCGGAGGATATTCGCGTTATCATTATTAAGCTGTGCGACCGACTTCACAATATGCGCACAATCGACGCGCAAACCGAGCTTAAACAGCTGGACAAATCGCGCGAAACACTCGAAATTTATGCACCGATTGCCCATCGACTCGGTATCAGAGCGGTAAAGGAGGAACTTGAGGACCTCGCTATCAAACACCTCGACCCCGTTGCCTACGCTGATATTGAAGGACAACTAGAAAAAAATAAGGAATACCGCCTCAGCTACATCGAAAGCATAAAGGATTTGCTCCGCGAAAAGCTTGACGAAAGCATACCCAATCTTTCCATCGAGGGACGAGTAAAATCCATTCACGGCATATACCGAAAGATGTATATGCAGAGTAAGCAGTTTGAGGAAATTTATGATATTTACGCAGTTCGAGTAATTGTAAATACGGTTACCGATTGCTATAACGTGCTTGGAATGGTACACGAAATGTTCCGACCGATTCCGGGACGTTTCAAGGACTATATTTCTACGCCAAAATCGAATATGTACCAGTCGCTTCATACCACCGTAATTGGTAAAAAAGGAGCACCATTCGAGGTTCAGATTCGTACCTGGGATATGCACTATACCGCCGAATATGGTATCGCAGCCCACTGGAAATATAAGGAGGGTGTCAGCGGTTCTGACGAGCGATTCGAGGAGCGTCTCGCATGGATCAGACGAATGCTCGATAACCAGAGCGAGTCGGACGATATTGAGGAAATCGTACGCACCATAAAGACCGACCTTGCACCCGAGGATGTATTCTGCGTAACTCCGGGCGGCGATCTCATCAGCTTGCCTGCCGGTGCAACGGCAATCGACTTTGCCTATGCCATTCACTCGGCGGTAGGTAACAGAATGATAGGGGCAAAGGCGAATGGTCGAATCGTACCGATTGATTACGTTATTTCAACGGGTGACGTTGTCGAAATTCTGACCACCAATCAGCAGGGTCACGGCCCCAGCCGAGATTGGCTAAAAATAGTAAAAACCAGTGAAGCCAGGTCAAAGATTCGCGCCTGGTTTAAGAAGGAGCGTTACGCCGAAAACGTTGAGGAAGGTCAAAAAGAGGTCGAGCGCGAATTTAGACGCGCATCAATCAACCTTTCCGACAAGGAAATGGAAAAGTTTATTGCCGATATTGCCGAGCGTCAGCATTGTTCGTCAATCGAGGACTTTTATAACAAAATCGGTTACGGCGGTATAATTCTTTCCCGCATAATGCCCCGTATCCGCGAGGATTATTTGCATAAAATCAAGGTTAATCAGCCGGTCGATATTTCGGGCGCCGTTATGGATAACAGAGCGACCAGCCGCTCACACGACGGAGTCGAAATCGAGGGCATTGATAACTGTCTGATTAAACTGTCGCGTTGCTGTAACCCCATTCCGGGCGACAATATTGTCGGCTTTATCACCCGAGGACACGGTGTTTCGATTCACAAGCGCGAATGTCCCAACGTGCCAAATGATTTGGAGGTCTGCGACCAACCGGAGAGATGGATTCCTGCTCGCTGGGGTGAACAGTCGGCAAAGGAATTTGTCGCAGGACTTTACATTTTTGCATTCGACCGCTTTGGTCTGCTTGCCGACGTAACAACGGCTATTGCGAATATGCGAGTGCTTATCAATCGAATCAACACCCATGCGCTCAAAAATGGCAACTACTCCATTGAACTCGAAGTAAAAATCGAAAGCCAGGAGCAGATAAAGGCGATTATCGCCAAGCTGTCAAAGATTGACGGCATCATCTCGGTAGATAGAAAGAAAGGTTGATTTTTTCGGTATGAAATGTGTAATTCAGCGCGTCTCTTCCTCGTCGGTTTCGGTCGATGGAAAGATTGTCGGCGAAATTCAAAAGGGCTTTTTAATCCTTCTCGGAGTAGCCGAGGGCGACACCGAAGCCGATGCCGAAAAATTGGCAAAGAAAATTTCGCTCATGCGTGTTTTTGAGGACAACGAGGGCAAAATGAATTTATCGGTGCAGGATATTTACGGCGAAATTCTGGTCGTCAGCCAGTTTACCCTCTGCGCCGATTGTAAAAAGGGGAATCGACCGTCATTTGTAGGCGCGATGCGACCGGAAGGCGCCACCCGTCTTTACGAATTGTTTATGGCGTTGCTCAAAGATTATGGGGTAAAGAGGGTAGAACACGGAATTTTTGGCGCCGATATGAAGGTGTCGCTCGTCAATGACGGACCTGTTACCATTATTCTTGATACGGAGATGCTTTAATGAAAATCGAAACCATTTGTCTGAATGATATTGCCTGTAATACCTATATCATCACCGATGAAAAAAGTGGTGACGTTGCCATTATCGACCCTGCATTTTTTCTCGACGAACTGAAAAATGCGGTAGAGCAGATAAAGGACAGGGTGAAATACATTCTCCTTACCCACCGCCATTTTGACCATATCTTAGGCGTCGCAGGGATAAAGAAAATGTGCCCGAATGCAAAAATTGCGGTACATTTTCTCGATGCCGATTGCCTTATTTCAAAGGAAGAAAGTGCATTTAACGAATTTGCACACATGATTCCGCACGACCAGGAATACGTGAATGCGGATATGCTTCTTTCCGACGGGGACGAGATTCACCTCGGCGAAACGGTGTTTACCGTTATGCACACGCCCGGTCACTCGGCAGGTAGCGTAATGTTCATTTCCGATGGAATTATATTTAGTGGCGATACCATTTTCGATGGAGCGATTGGTCGCTGCGATTTAAAGACGGGCAGTATGCGCGAAATGCGCTCCTCACTGCGAAAAATTCGCAATATGGAAGGCGAATACACCGTTTATTCAGGACACGGAAATCCATTTTCGTTGTAAATAATGATTTTTTAAGGGATTTTTATGATTTTATATATCGAAGGACATAGCTTTAAATACGAGCTTGAGAATATTTGTCGCCTTTTCTTTACGTTTGAAAAAATCGAGGTTGTGGGTAAAAAAACTACCACCGAAACCGACCGAAAGGCATCTGCGGTGAGAAGGACTTTTGATGATAAGGCCGAGCTTTACGTCGAATTTTGCGACAAGGGATATAAAAAAGAGGATAGCACCACTCTTTTGCTCGATACACCCGATTTCGAAAAGGAATGTGAGCGAATTTTGGCGGTTATGCTTTATAAGCTGCTATGCGAATTTACCGACGCCGAGCCCAAATGGGGCATACTGACGGGAGTCCGCCCGGGTAAGCTTATGCGCCGAATGGCCGACAGCGAGGGTGAAGAGGCGGCTGTAAATTACTTTACCGAAAAGCTCCTTTGCAGTAGGGAAAAGATTGACCTTGCCCTCGAAGCGTCGCGTACAGAGGAGAGCATTATCAACCTTTCCCGACCGGACAGCTTCAGTTTGTACGTTTCGGTGCCTTTCTGCCCGACGAGGTGTAGTTATTGCTCCTTTGTTTCCCATTCGATTGAGCAGGCAAAGAAGCTGATTGACCCTTACGTTAACTTGGTTTGTAAAGAAATTGAATACACCGCCGAGATAGCCAAGCGACTGAATTTGCATTTAGAAACGGTGTATATCGGCGGAGGTACTCCCACCGCCATTTCGGCAGAGCAGCTCGACCGAATTATGACGACAATAAACGGCTCGTTCGACCTTAGCGGTTGTCGTGAATTTACGGTTGAAGCGGGACGCCCCGACACCGTCACCGACGAAAAATTAGCCGTGATAAAGAAAAACGGAGCCACTAGAATCAGCATAAATCCGCAAACAATGAGCGACCACGTTCTCGAAAATATCGGTCGCCGACATACCGCCGAACAGACGATTTCGGCATTCAATATGGCTAGAAGGCACGGCTTTGACAATATCAATATGGATTTGATTGTCGGTCTGCCGGGTGACAGTTACCAAAGTTTTTGCGAAACAATGGATAAAATTCGTTCACTCGACCCCGAAAGTGTAACCGTCCACACCCTTTCGATGAAACGCTCGTCGAGAATGACCATGGGCGGTGATCTTCCCGAAGCGGAACTCGGACGTGTTGCGGAGGAAATGCTCCGCTTTGCAAAATCGGAGCTTAAAAAGAGCGGAATGAATCCATACTATCTTTATCGTCAGTCAAAAACGGTCGGAAACCTTGAAAATACCGGCTTTGCAAAGACGGGGTACGAGGGACTTTATAACATATACATAATGGACGAGACCCATTCAATACTCGCCTGCGGTGCTTCTGCGGTCACAAAGCTCAGGTCACAAGGCGGATATATCGAGCGAATTTTCAATTATAAATACCCGTACGAGTATATCGACAGATTTGAGGAAATGCTAAACCGTAAGCAAGGAATAGAGCGGTTTTATGAAGCATATCCGATTGAATAAATTTAAGGAGAGCGTATCATGACATCATTCGAAAACGCGGTAGCAAAGACAAAGGAATATTTCGATATTGCCTGTAAAAAGACGGGTGAATTTGTCGATTTGCAGAAGTTAAAGGTGAATGCGGCATCCATCCGCAACTCTATCGAAAAGGACTATGCAAGCATCGGAAAAATGTATTACGACGGACAAAAGAGAAATAAGGATTATTCCGACGCGATAAATGCCGTTATGACCGACATCGACGGACGAAAGAATGAACTTGCCGAAGTTGAGGATAAAATCAGACAGGCGCAGGGAGGAAACTTCTGTGACGGCTGCGGGGTACAGAATTCTGACGATTCTGACTATTGTCGAAAGTGCGGAAAGAAACTTTAATATAATCGGGAGAAAAAATAAATGAACGTGAAAAAAATAGGTATAATTATTGCCGACGATATGGAATACACCCCTTTTGAAAAGAGGCTTGCAGAATTTTCCGCCACAGAATCAACCCTGCTCGGCAGAAAATGTCACACCTTCACCCTGACCAGCGGTGACCGCTCAGTCGAGGTTGTCACCGTCCACTGCGGAATCGGAAAGGTGAATGCCGCGGCGGCAACGGCTTATATCATCGCGAATGGTGCCGATTGCATTATCAATACAGGACTTTCGGGTGGCATAAATCATATTGGACGCGGAATGATAACCCTTCCCGACCGACTGATGGAGCATGATTTTGACCTTACGGTGCTCGGCTATGACTTTGCCGCAAAGCCGCAAAAGGACTATATTTACACCGCCGATGACCAGCTTAATCGCGCCTTTTTATCGGTTTGCCCCGATGCAAAGGTGGGCATGATGGTTACGGGCGACTGCTTTGTAAGCAATATCGAGCTCAAAAATACGCTCATCGACCGCTTTGACGCCGTCAGCTGCGATATGGAATCGGCTGCGGTTGCGTCGGTTTGCCACTTTGCAGGAGTGCCTTTTACCGCCGTACGTCGAATTTCCGATGACGCGGGTGAAAATGCCAACGAGTCGTATTCCGATATGAACAATCGTGAAGAGGATACACTCGCAGAAATCGTAATCGACGGCTTGATTGCCGCTCTCGATAGTTACATAATTTAAGGAGAAACTTAATTTTATGGAAAAGACACAAAGAAAGCATCAAAATCTGTTACAGGGGTCGCTCATTTTGGGTGCGGCAACCCTGCTTGTAAAGATAATCGGTGCGATTTATAAAATTCCGCTCAACTGGGTGCTTGGCGGTGACGGAAGCGGCTATTTTAGCATGGCTTACGATATATATTTGCCCATTTATTCAATTGCTATGGCCGGTTTGCCGGTAGCCATTTCGCGACTGGTAGCCGAAAATGTATCGGAAGGACGCTTTAAGGACGCCAAACGACTGTTAAAGGTGTCAAAGGGGCTGTTTTTGGCGGTTGGTATTGTTTGTTTTGTGCTTCTTGCAGCGGCAATCCCGTTTTATACCAAATTTATTGACGAGCCGAGTGCCCTTTTACCCATGATGACCATCGCGCCGTCCCTCATTTTCTGCTGCATAATGTCAACCTATCGCGGCTATTACGAGGGAATGCGTAATATGTACCCGACAGGCATTTCACAGGTTATTGAAGCGCTCGGAAAGTTGCTCATCGGTCTCGGTTTGGCTTATGTGGCAAAGGCTTTTCTCACCAACGAATTTATTTCGAGCGGTACCGTATTTGGTCGCGAGGTTGTGCTTGACGGAAGCACCGCAACCTTGGCTGAGGTAGCCAATAAAATGATGATGCCTTACGTTGCATCCTGCGCAATTTTCGGAATTACGCTCGGCTCGGCATTTGGCGCACTCTATCTCGCCATCAGGCACCGATTTGTCGGGGATAAAATCACCAAACAGGAGCTTATCGATTCACCCGAACCCCGTTCGAGCAAAAGCTATGTAAAAATGCTTGTTTTAATTGCGGTGCCCATCGTTCTCGGCTCACTTACTACACAAATTGCATCACTCGTTGACCTGACGATAGTAAAGGTGCAGCTCAAATCTCTCATGGAAACCGATGCCGAAGCCGTACGTGCTTGCTATGGTGATTTTTTAAGCAAATA
This sequence comes from Clostridia bacterium, assembly GCA_017381515.1. Classification (GTDB taxonomy): domain Bacteria; phylum Bacillota; class Clostridia; order Oscillospirales; family Acutalibacteraceae; genus UMGS1976. The sequence goes on from JAFOCB010000057.1 coordinate 30,585, forward strand.
TAATGATAGCCAGGTTTCGACCTTCCTTTACGGTTGCTATCGCAGTTACGCATATTCACTTTATAATCTCGCGCCGACCATTACCTCGGTTATCGGTGTCAGCGCAATTCCCGTAATAGCAACCGCTTGGAAAACAGGGGATAAATCGGCGATAAAGGATAATTTGGAATCAAGTCTCAGAATCACGTCGCTTATCGCAATACCTGCCGGTGTAGGACTTTTTGTTCTTTCGCGTCAGGTGCTTGCTCTGCTTTATCCGAATAATTCTGCCGAGGTTGCCGTTTCGGCTCCGATATTGCAGGTGCTTGGCTTCACCTCAGCTTTTGCCGCAATGACCATTCCCGCAACCAGTATGCTCCAAGCGATAGGAAAGCAAAAAATACCCGTTTACAATATGCTGGTTGGTGTGGTGTTGAAGGTAGCAATTAACTTCTTCCTCGTAGCCATTCCCGAGCTTAACGTAATCGGCGCTCCGATAGGAACCGCCACCTGCTACGCTTATATTTTCATCGCCAACCTTATCGCGCTGAATAAATATTCGGGCGCAAGGATAAATATTATCAACACGATTATAAAGCCGCTTGTGTCGGCTCTCGTCTGTGGCGGGGTTGCTTACGGAGTTCATTTTGCGGTGTCGTCATGGCGCGGAGAAGGTAGCTTGACCACCATAATTTCCGTCGCAGCGGCAGGAATTGCTTATATTGTTGCCCTCGGATTTACAAAAACGCTCACAAAAAATGACGTTTCCATGCTTCCGAAGGGTCAAAAAATCGCAAAAATACTTGAAAAAATCGGCTGGATAGGTTAAAATTATTGTTATATAATGGTCATATATAGTAAAAATGTGTGCAAAATACATATATTTTGTGTATGATTATTATTACAACGGCTGAAAATGGTGTTTATATGATTGACTTTAAGCGAAAAGAGAATTATGATATATATGACCTGATAAAAATTATGGAGTATCTCCGCTCGGAGGATGGATGCCCTTGGGATAGGGAACAAAGTCACGAATCCATCCGTTCCAACGTTATCGAAGAAGCGTATGAGGTAGCCGATGCTATCGACAGCGGCTCTCGGGAAATGTTGGTCGAGGAACTGGGTGATTTACTGTTACAGGTTGTTTTTCACGCACGAATGGACGAGGAAGCAGGCGGCTTTAATTTCGACGACGTATGCGACGGAATTTGTAAAAAGCTTGTTTACCGCCATCCCCACGTTTTCGGCGACGTAAATGCCGATACGTCGGACCAAGTGCTTAAAAATTGGGATGCGCTGAAAAAGACGGAAAAGAAGCAGGAAAGCTTCACCGACACAATGAACAGTGTGCCAAAGGCATTTCCCGCACTTATGCGCTCACAAAAGGTGCAAAAGAGAGCCGCCCGAGCAGGTTTCGACTTTGATAACAAGTCGGACGTGTATGACAAGGTTGCCGAGGAAATGGTCGAGCTTAGCGATGCCGATGCCATAGGCGATAATAAAAAGGTGTTTGAGGAATACGGTGACCTGCTGTTTTCGGTGGTCAATCTCGCCAGATTCTTAAATATCGATGCCGAGGAAGCACTTGCCGCTTCGACCGACAAGTTTATTGCCAGATTTGAAAAGGTCGAGAAGCTCGCAAACGAGCGCAATATCGATATGCCGAATACCCCGATAACCGAACTGGACAAGCTTTGGGACGAGGTAAAGGGCAAATAAATTAGTTAAACTTTCTGACTGTAAAAAGGTTGGATAGAAATAAAAAATTTTTAATTGGAGGATTTACTCATGAACAAGACAGAACTTATCGCTGCAGTTGCAGAAAAAGCTGCTATCTCAAAGAAGGACGCTGACAAGGCAATCGCTGCTTTCGTTGATTCTATCACCGATGCACTCAAAGCTGGCGACAAGGTTCAGCTCGTTGGTTTCGGAACATTCGAAGTTCGCGAACGTGCAGCTCGCACAGGCCGCAATCCTAAGACAAAGGAAACCATCACTATCGCTGCTTCAAAGGCACCCGCTTTCAAGGCAGGCAAGGCATTCAAGGACGCTATTGATAAATAATTAACCCTTCTTAATGCACAAAAAAACGGCTGCCTTTTTTGGCGGCCGTTTTAACTTATTTTTTTATTGGAGTAAAAAATGCGACTCGACAAATATTTAAAGGTATCCCGATTGATAAAGCGCCGCACAATCGCAAACGAAGCGTGTGACGCAGGCAGAGTGTCGGTCAACGGAAAGCAGGCCAGAGCGTCGTACGACGTAAAGGTGGGCGATGTGATTGAAATGACATTGGGCGCACGGATGGTAAAGGTAAAGGTGGAAAAGGTGACCGAGGTCGCAAACAAGGAAACCGCCCCTTTAATGTACACCGTGGTATAAAATCAAGTAATAAATTCTTCCTTACGGACATATTTTTTAGTATGAAACCGTATGGGAGGATTTTTTTATGACAGAGGAAATCAGACAGCAACCAAAAATGCAACCAAAACAGCCGCACAACGTCATAATGGAGGACAGGCGCAACCTTACCGTTTCGGGGGTGAAGGACGTTGACTCTTTTGATGAGCAGACAATGATAATCTATACCGATATGGGAGAGCTGACGGTCAGAGGCACCGAGCTGCATATAAATCGGCTCAATACCGACGCAGGTGAGTTGAGCGTGTCGGGTAATATTTACGGACTTGCTTATACCGACGACCGAGATAAAAAAACGGGTCTGATCGGTCGTCTGTTCAGATAAAATAACGTGAGCGAAGTCACCTTTTTTGGTCAAACGGGCGGTCTTTTTTTCGCTACTTTAATGGGAGTCGTGCTTTGCCTGTTTTACGATTTGTTGCGAATTTTTCGTTTGGCTGTGCCGCCCGGTAAAATTTTGGCCTTTTTTGAGGACGTTTTGTGGTTTTTTATAGCAGCGGTGGTGACCTATCTCGTCTGCCTTGCCAAATGCAATGGCGAGGTAAGGAGCTATGTACTAATAGGCGAAGGAGTCGGATTTTTGCTGTGCCGATTGACCTTGAGCCGCGGAATAATGACGGTGGCAAAGCCATCTGTACGCACCATAAAGAAGCTTGTGCGACGGGTGAAAAAGGCGCTTTTGCACTTTTTGACCCCCATTATCAGCCGATTGACAGAAAAAATACAAAAAATTTTACACGAAACCCGAAAAAAAGGAAAAAAGCACTTGCAGACGAGCACCCGACTGTTGTATAATCATAAAAAGAAAAGTATATTAAATAATACAGATTCGGAGAAGTGATTATGAGACAGCCCATTTCGGCAGAGACACATCCTGCCCGGAAGAGAAGCCTAATCCTTCGACTCGGAATTTTTGTTTTTGCCGTTTTTATGGTTATAACGATGGGAAAATTGCAGATTGAGCTTATTCAAAAAAAGGACCAGCTCAACGCGGCTAAAAATCAGCTCGAAGCAACAGAATTAAAAATCGCAGAGCTTCAAAATCTGCTCGAAAACGGAGAGGAAAGCGATTTTATCGAACGAGTTGCTCGTGAACGGCTCGGATACGTTTATTCCGATGAAGAGGTTTATACCGATATTTCGGGAAAATAAATATAATTTTTATAAAAAATCACAGGAGGTTGCACAGAGGGTATGCAGCTTGACGCAGGCGCAATATTCAGCGGTAAGGTAACAGGAATTACAAAATTCGGAGTTTTTGTTGACATCGGAGAGGGTAGAACGGGAATGGTACATATTTCCGAAGTAGCCCAGACCTATGTCGAGAATATAGCCGATTTTGTAAAAAATGACGACGAGGTAAAGGTAAAGGTTCTGTCTGTTTCGGAGGATGGTAAAATCAGTCTTTCGATAAAGAGAGCGCAGGAACAACCCAGACGTAACGGGCCTCGTCCACCCGCACCGGTACCCGACCGTCCGACAGCACGCGAATGGACGCCCAAACGAAATGAGAATATGTCCTTTGAGGATATGATGTCAAAGTTTAAGCAATCCAGTGATGACAAGTTTTCTGACCTCAACCGCAAAACAGGCGGCGAAATCAGACGTTCACCAAAGCGCGGACAAAAATAATTTCACAAATAAAATCGCGGAGCATACTTTGCTCCGCTTTTTTTGCAAAAACGGCCACTCCTTTTTGATAAAGAAAAAACCGATATAAAAAAAGAATACCGCCGAAATTCACTCGGCGGCATCGCGACAAAGTTTAAGGTCGCAAGGTGTATATTGAGGTATGAAGGGAGTTGCAAAATCATAATACAGCAATTACCAGTTATTGTCAATAAGCTTGTCCGAATTTTAATTAAAAATCGTTCGACAGGATGGGACACTTTTGATAGGAGAAAATGATGAAAGAGATTGACGTAGCACGAATAAAGAATGTCGTTGCCGCTCTTTGTATAAAGGCGAATAGGCAACTTACTCCCGATATTGTCGGCGCGATAAAAAAAGCATCTGCCACCGAAACAAATCCTCTTGCAAAAAGTATAATGGGTGACATCGAGCTTAATCTTTCGGCGGCGGAGGAGCTTTCACTTCCAATTTGTCAGGATACGGGAATGGCGGTTATCTTTCTCGAAATCGGTCAGGATGTGCATTTTGTCGGCGGTTCGCTTGAAGCGGCCGTTAACGAGGGCGTCCGAAAGGGATACACCGAGGGGCTGCTCAGAAAGTCGGTGGTAGCCGACCCAATTCGTCGCGTGAATACCAATGATAATACACCCGCCATTATTCACACCAGAATAGTTGACGGTGACAATGTCAAAATTATCGTTGCGCCAAAGGGCTTTGGCAGCGAAAATATGAGCGGAATAAGGATGCTTACCCCTGCCGCTACACGTGAGGATATAATTAGCGCCGTGACCGAAATTGTAAAGCAGGCGGGGTCGAATCCGTGTCCGCCAATGGTAATCGGTGTCGGTATCGGCGGTGACTTTGAGTATGCCGCAATATTGGCGAAAAAGGCACTTTGTCGCTCGGGCGATGAGAGAAACAGCGACACGTATTATGCCGAGCTCGAAGCGGATATGCTTTCGTCGGTCAATGCGCTCGGCATCGGACCGCAGGGCTTTGGTGGAGAAACTACCGCGCTTTATGTTAATATCGAAAGCTTTGCTACGCATATAGCGGGATTGCCCGTGGCGGTAAATATCGGCTGTCACGTTACCCGCCACGCAACCGAAATTTTATAAAGGAATAAAAAAATATGAAGATGTATAACTGTGTTGCACCCTGCCTTTTCGGACTCGAAAAGCCGGTTGCAGATGAATTAAAGGAAATGGGCGCCGAAAACGTTGTTGCCGAAAACGGACGTGTGCTTTTCAGCGGCGGAGCTGAAATAATTGCCAGAGCGAATATACGAAGCCGCTTTGCCGAGCGAATTCAGATACTCGTCGGCAGCTTCGAGGCGAGGAGCTTCACCGAGCTTTTTGACGGGGTAAAGGCGCTTAATTTCGAGGATTATATCGGAGCCGACGATGCCTTTCCGGTAAAGGGAAGCTCGGTCAATTCGGCGCTTTATTCGATACCTGATTGCCAGTCGATTGTAAAAAAGGCGATTGTCGAGCGACTCAAATCGGTATATAAAATTGATTGGTTCGACGAGCTCGGCAACGAGCGTAAGATTTCATTTTTCATATTAAAGGACCGCGTGCAGATACTCATTGATACATCGGGAGAAGGACTTCACAAGCGAGGCTACCGAGCCAATTCGGGCGATGCACCGCTCAAAGAAACACTCGCCGCTGCTATGGTAAAGCTGTCGCGAATTTATCCCGATTCGACACTTTATGACCCATTCTGCGGCTCGGGAACAATTCTCATCGAAGCGGCACTCATGGCGCGAAACATCGCACCGGGACTTTTCCGTTCATTTACTGCCGAAAGGTTTGATTTCATTCCTGCGTCGGTCTGGCAGCAGGAGAGAGCAGCCGCAAGGGATATGATTGATAACAGCGTTCCCTTCAGAGCGGTCGGATTTGATAAGGATGCAGAAATGGTCGCACTAACCCTCGCCAATGCAAAAAAAGCAGGTGTTGACGGATGTATTACCGCCTCGGTTGCCGATGTAAAGGATTTTAAGATTGCGACAGAGCGAGGAGTAACCGTAACTAATCCGCCCTATGGCGAGAGAATGCTCGACATCGACACCGCACGTGATCTGTATAAAGTGATGGGCAGCGTTTTTGAGCAAAAGCACGGCTACAAATATACCATTATTAGTCCGGACGAGAATTTTGAACGCCTTTTCGGAAGGGTTGCAGACAAGCGCAGAAAACTGTATAATGGAAGCATCAGATGTCAGCTTTATTTTTATTATAAATAGAGAAAAAAAGGATAGAGATGACAAACAAATCGGCTTTTTAAAAACAACTTTGGGAATGTGAGGTATAGGGGATATGCAGCATATTTTTATTGTTAATAGAGCGGCAGGCAGCGGCAAGGTCACCGAAAAGGTTATTTCCGACATTCGCGACCATTTCGAAAGACACGGTGGCAGCTATAAAATCGAGTTTACAAAGTATAAGGGTGACGCTACCGATATTGCCCTTCGCTATGCCAAAAGTGGCGAAAAGGTAAGGATTTATGCCTGTGGCGGTGACGGTACCCTTAACGAAACTGTTAATGGCATCGCAGGATACGAAAACGTCGAGCTGGGTGTAATTCCTTGCGGCTCGGGAAATGACTTTGTATCAAGTATATGCGGTGACGATAGGGAAGCATATTTCGATATAAAGGCGCAGGTCGAGGGCGACAGTGCCGAAGCCGACCTCTTTCATATCGAGGACGGACCTTATGCAATTAACCAGATTTCGATGGGCTTTGATGCCACGGTTGCCAATAATTTTGTCAAGTTTAAGAATAAGTCGAATGTTACGGGAAAATTAGCGTATATTATATCAGCCCTTTATAGCTTGGCGGGTGACCTCACCAACGAAATGACGGTCGAAATCGACGGTGTTCAGCTCGAAAAGGAACGTTTGGTACTCACCACCGCCGCAAACGGCAGATTTCAGGGTGGTGGAATGCTCAACGTACCTGAAGCAAGTCCCTTTAACCGAAAGATTTCGGTCATGATGATAAAGAATGTATCGCGGCTTAAATTTTTACAGCTTTTCCCCTTGTATATGAAGGGAAAGCATGTCAAATATACCAACCTTGTCGTGTTGGCGGATTGCAAAAAGCTTAAAATCACGGCATCAAAGCCGATTTCGGTTACATACGACGGCGAAATTCTAATGACCGAAAGCATAACTATTGGTGTAATTGAGGGTGGGGTAAAGATAATTTTGCCCCAGTACGCGATGGAAAAGAGCGATAAAAAGGAGATTTTAAAGAGAGCCGCTACCGTAAAAAAATAGAAAAAATTGAAAAAACCTATTGTAATTTCAAAAAATGGTGGTAAAATACAATTAGCACTCTGAATAATAGAGTGCTAATTTGTTTAAACTAATGTTAATTTTGATTGGAGGAATATATATGACAATTAAACCGCTTGCTGACCGCGTAGTTGTCAAAATGGTAGAAGCCGAAGAAACAACAAAGAGCGGAATTATTCTCGCAGCAGCTGCACAGGAAAAGCCTCAGATAGCCGAAATCGTGGCTGTTGGACCGGGCGGAATGGTTGACGGCAAGGAGACCGAAATGTACGTCAAGGTTGGCGACAGAGTAATTATGAGCAAATATTCAGGCACCGAGGTTAAGCTCGACGGACAGGAATACACCATTCTCCGTCAGGGCGACATTCTCGCTATTGTAGAATAATTTTTGAGTTAGGAGAGTTTTTTAAGATATGGCAAAGAGTATTCTTTACGGCGAAGACGCCAGAAAAGCATTACAGGCAGGCGTAGATAAGCTCGCCGATACAGTAAAGGTAACCCTCGGACCAAAGGGACGCAACGTAGTCCTCGACCGCAATTTCGGAGCACCGCTCATCACCAATGACGGCGTCACAATCGCAAAGGAAATCGAGCTCGACGACCCCTTTGAGAATATGGGAGCGCAGCTGGTAAAAGAGGTCGCTACAAAGACGAATGATATTGCAGGTGACGGTACTACAACAGCAACCGTACTCGCTCAGGCGCTCATCAACGAGGGAATGAAAAACGTTACTTCGGGCGCAAATCCCATGGTCATCCGCAAGGGAATGAAAAAGGCGGTTGACGCCGCAATCGAAGCGGTAAAATTAAATTCACAGAAGGTAAACGGTTCATCCGACATCGCAAGGGTAGCAACCGTTTCGTCGGGCGATGAATTTATCGGTAATCTTATTGCCGAAGCGATGGAAAAGGTTTCTGCCGACGGAGTTATCACTGTCGAGGAATCAAAAACCGCAAACACCTATTCCGAAGTTGTAGAAGGTATGCAGTTTGACCGCGGCTACATCACTCCCTATATGGCAACCGACACGGATAAAATGGAAGCAGTCCTCGACGACCCCTTCATCCTCATCACAGATAAGAAAATCTCGAATATTCAGGACCTTTTACCCCTTCTCGAGCAGATTGTTCAGACGGGCAAAAAGCTGCTTATCGTAGCCGAGGACATCGAGGGTGAAGCGCTCACCACCATCATTCTTAACAAGCTCAGAGGCACGTTTACCTGCGTAGCGGTAAAGGCACCCGGCTTTGGCGACAGACGTAAGGAAATGCTCCGCGACATCGCAATCCTTACCGGCGGTGAGGTTATCACCGACGAGCTCGGACTCGAGCTCAAGGATACCCAGCTCATCCAGCTTGGTACCGCCCATCAGGTAAAGATAACAAAGGAAAATACAATTATCGTTGACGGCGCAGGAAACAAGGAAATGATTGCTGCCCGTGTTGCTCAAATCAGAGGTCAGCTCGAAACAACCACCTCCGATTTCGACCGCGAAAAGTTGCAGGAACGTCTTGCCAAGCTCGCAGGCGGAGTCGCAGTTATCAAGGTTGGAGCAGCTACCGAGGTCGAAATGAAGGAGCAAAAGCTTCGTATCGAGGATGCTCTCGCATCCACAAAGGCGGCGGTTGAAGAAGGCATTGTCGCAGGTGGCGGCGTTGCTCTCATCAATGCGGCATCGGCCGTCGAGGCCATTGTCGATACTGTTGACGGCGATGAAAGAACAGGCGTCAACATCGTATTAAAGGCACTCGAAGCACCTATGCGCCAAATCGCTCGAAATTCGGGTATAGCCGGTTCGGTAATCGTTGACAAGATAAAGAACAGCGGAAAGGCAAATTACGGCTTTGACGCCTATAACGAGGAATATACCGATATGATTTCGGCAGGTATCGTCGATCCTGCAAAGGTTACTCGTTCAGCCCTCGAAAATGCGGCATCAATCGCATCAATGGTACTCACAACCGAATCCCTTGTAGCCAATACAAAGGAAGATAAGGCAGCAGCAAACGCAGCAGCCGCAGGTGCAATGGGCGGAATGTATTGATAAATAAAATGAAATAAAAAAAGGATGCAGTCGAATTTGACTGCATCCTTTTTTTATGCTTATATTAAATAGTTCAGTATCGAGTATAAAAGAAAGATGAAACCAATCAGCAGGGCGGTGTAAACGCAGGTTTCGACAACCGCCTTTTTCTGCTCCTTGTTGAGGGTTATTTTACCCTTGCCGTCGTTCTTTTCAGTTTCTTTAAATTCGTCTGCGTGCGCTTGTTTTACGCCGCACTTGTAGCAAAATTTTTCTCCGTCATTGAGTGACGCTCCGCAATTTTGACAAAACATAAAGAAATTCTCCTTATGGGTAAATTTTAAGAGATTTGCGTTTACAATAAATATATCATTTATTGTGCTGTTTTTCAATAAAAAACCAAAACATAATTAAAAAGCGCGGTCGGGGACGACTACGCTTTTTTTGCTATCAATTTATTTCAAATAATGTCAACCCATTTTGTTGGTCACATAGCCCGAGGAAAATTTCCTTTTCGCTTTTATATCCCTGTTCGGCAAGTTGATTTTTGAGCCATTTTTCGTTCAGTCCCATTCGTTTCAGATTTTCGCCCATAATTCTGCCGTCCATAATCAGCTCGGTGTTTATGCCCTCATTTTGCGGAGAAATGCCCATATCCTCGGGAATAATCGGTCGTTTTACCGCCTTCGGCAGAATGGTCAGCCGTCCGTTGTATTCAAAAATTGCCGTCTCAATATCGTTCAGGTTAAAATACCCTTCCTGACGGCACATAACCATAAATTCGCTTAGGTCGAGCTGCGCCTTCTTCATATTCTTGCGATAAATTTTGCCATTATTCATAATAATCGTCGGTGTGCCGTTGATGAATTTTCGTGCCTTTGGCATCTTGCTTGTAACGAGGGTAAGCCCGACCGCAATACTTCCGTACACCGCCATTGCAATTAGCGGTTGCAAGGGATTTTCCAGCTCGGTTGCAAGCTCCGCCGCGATTGAGCCGATTGTAATTCCCGTAATATAGTCAAAAAAGTCGAGCTGCGACATCTGCTTGTGTCCCATGATTTTCGCGATTGTAAAGAGTGCCGCCGCCGACAGAATTGACGTTAAAATCACATTTACTATTTCCATATTTGTCCCTCTCGGTTTACCTTTTTATTAAGTGTACCCGAAAAGGTTTATTTTATTTGCTTACATTCCTTTTCGCACAATGCCCTTTGCGAAACGATGGTAACGAGCGTGTCACCCAGTTGTACGAGTACCGATGCCAAAAGGGTAAGCTCCTCGTTGGTCAGTTTGCAGGAAATGGCGTTTGCAATTGCCGTAACCGACGCCGTAATTTCACAAGCGTTCATTTTATCACCCCACGACCATTATATTCGGTGGGTGACAAGTGCGCTTTTACTGTATTCCGTAGATGGCGGTTATGGGGTCCTCAAAAAGCGGTATTTTCGGTGGAAAGAAGGTGAAAACAATAAATACGGCGGCTATTATTATCAATATAAACTTCGCTAAATTCGGCTGAATAAAGCTACAACGACCGCTTTCCATAATCCGCGTTTCGACCATATACGAAATGGCGGCGGTGATAAAAAATATGATGATATTAAACCAATCGGCATTGACCCCGAATATGCCCGTGTATGTGTAGTAAATCACAGGAATAAGCCCCACACCAACCAAAATGCCTACGAGTTTAGCGCACCAAAAGTTATCATATTCCTCACCGATATATTTCGCCTCGATAAACGCAAAAAGCAGCATCGGGAAAAAGAGCAATTTCATGTGTTCAAAGATTGATTCATTGACGGCGGAAAAAAGACCGACTATTACGCTTTCTCCCGTCCATTCATACAGGAAATGAAGCAGCGTCCCGACCACCGACGTAAATACAAAACCGACAAATTGCCAAAAGGATAATGACCTTTTCATAAAAAACTCCCCGAAATCTCTTTTTTAATTAAAATATATTCGCCGCCAAGCAGATTATGAAAAAAACGAAAATGGGCGTACACCTTGCCCTAATGTACGCCCGAATTTTTATCCCTTTATGTGAACGAGATGGCAAATACCCGGTATGCTCTCGCCCTGCTGTGACGAAGTGGTTGACATCAGCGCACCCGTAGCGCAGAAAAGAATGTTTTTCATTTCACCGCTTTTCATCTTGTTCAGAAAATAGCCGCAGAGCATACTTGCCGCGCAGCCGCAACCCGAGCCGCCCGAGTGGACGTCCTGCTTTTCGCGGTCAAAAATCATCATACCGCAATCCTTATGAACCTCCGAAATGTCCACTCTATCACTTTTCATTAACTCATATAAAAGTGACGAGCCGACGCATCCGAGGTCGCCTGTGATGATTGCATCATAGTCGCTCGGAGATGTCTTTGATTCGCGTAAATAATGCGAAATGGTGTCCGCGGCGGCAGGTGCCATGGCGGCTCCCATATTGTTGGCATCCTTTTGACCGTAATCGACGATTTTTCCGAGCATAATGTCTGGAATGTGGATGCTTTCATCTTGCCGCACCTTTCTCTCCTTTGAAAGTATAACTGCACCCGAGCCGCACACCGTCCATTGTGCCGACGGAGTACGCTGACCGCCGTAATCGACGGGTGTGCGAAACTGACGCTCGGCGGTACAGAAATGGGAGGAGGTGACGGCGGCAGCTGTGTTTGCGGCACCGCTCATTACGGCAACCGACGCCATTGCAAGTGACAGAGCCATTGTTGAGCAGGCGCCAAAAAGTCCCACAAACGGAATACCGAAATCACGCAGACCAAAGGTTGAGCTCATGCTCTGATTAAGCAGGTCACCCGCGTATAGAATATCAATATCATTCGGCGCAAATCCACCCTTTTTGAGGGCGGTGTGGAGGGCTCTGCGCTGAAGTGAACTTTCTTCATTTTCCCACGATCCGTCGGGAGAAGGGGAGGTGTCAACGCAGTCGAAGTATGCGGCAAATGGCCCTTCACCCTCCTTTTTACCGACTGCGGCGGCAAAGGAAATGACCTGCGGCGGATTTTCAAATCGGATAATTTTATTTTTATTTACGGCGTTCATAGCTTTCATCCTTCGATTTTTTTGTTATATTATCCGCAAAAATCGGTTGCAATATTCTTTCTTATAAACAAAAGTAAAAATTAGCGTGAAAAAATGAAAAAATGCTATTGACTATGAGGGGTAATTGTATTATAATTCATTACATTAGCGCATTAGCGGAGTAAAGTATTTTTGGAGGACATTATGAGTAATTGGCATAATAACAGCACCGACGAACTGTGCGAAGCATTATTATCACTTGAAACAAAGGACGAAATCTATGCCTTTTTAGAGGACGTATGCACCATTAAGGAGGCACTTGATATTTCACAGCGTCTGTCGGTGGCAAAGATGCTTGACGAAGGCATCAGCTATGCGAAAATCACCGCAAGCACAGGAGCCAGTACCGCTACAATCAGCCGCGTAAGCAAATGCCTCGAATACGGCACAGGCGGATACAAGATAGTTATCGAAAGAGGAAAAAAGTAATATGAATAACATTTTACGTAGCGAAGAAAAGGCGATTTTTGCCCTTCGTACACTTTATCAGCAGTATGGTTATATGCCCTTTAAAATGAGCAAATTTGAGGAATACGAGTTTTATATTCAGAACAAGGATTTTCTCGTCAGTGACCGTATTATTTCCTTTAACGATACCAATGGAAAGCTCCTCGCATTAAAGCCGGACGTCACCCTCTCGATTATCAAAAACGGCGAGGATAAGCCGGGCGAAAAGCAAAAGGTTTGCTATAACGAGAATGTATATCGTGTTTCGGACAATACTCATCAGTTCAAGGAAATTATGCAGACGGGCATCGAATGTATCGGCGAAATCGACCTTTACGACCTGTACGAAATGGTTATGCTCGCGTCAAAGAGTCTTTCGCTCATTTCGGATAATTTCGTTATCGAAATCTCGCATCTGGGACTCATTTCCACCCTGCTCGAGAATGCTTGTCGGAATAGTAATTTTAAGCAGGAAGCGCTGGGCTACATAGCTGAAAAGAATTCACATGATTTAATAAACACCTTTGATAAATACGAAATTGCCGCTGAAAAGAGAGATGGTATTTTGAAGCTCATCTCGGTCTATGGCGAGAGAAAATCGGTAATAGCTGAAATTGAGCCCAGCTTAAAGGGGGTAGCCGACGAATTTTTAGCCGAGTTAAAGGCATTGTCAGATATGCTCGATGCCCTGCCGTTTAGTGAAAAAATTCTGTTCGACTTTTCGACCGTCAATGACACAAATTACTATAACGGAATTGTTTTCCGCGGCTTTATTTCGGGCATTTCCCAGAGTGTTTTGACGGGCGGTCAGTACGACAACCTGCTCAAAAAGATGAAAAGGTCGTCGGGAGCGGTCGGCTTTGCGATTTATCTCGACCTGCTTGACGAGATGCCTACCGACCGAGCCGAATACGACGTTGACGTGGTAATAATTTATGACCAAAACACCGATAAACGCTACCTTGCCGAAATGGTGGAAAAGACGGTAGGCGAGAATAAAACAGTATCGGTGCAGTGCGGCGACAGCGCAAATATTCGCTGCAAGCAGATAATTGATTTGAGAAAGGAAGGATAAAAGAATGCTTAACGTTGCCTTGCCAAAGGGACGCCTCGGCGAAAAGGTTTATGCCATGTTTGAGGCGGCTGGTTTTGAATGTCCTTCCATAAAGGAAAATAATCGAAAACTTATATTTGAAAATGAGGAAAAGCAGGTTTGCTATTTCTGGGTAAAGCCGTCGGACGTTGCCATTTACGTTGAGCGCGGAGCTGCCGACATCGGCGTCGCGGGAAAGGATATTCTGCTCGAATACAATCCCGATATTTACGAGCTTCTCGACCTCAATTTAGGAAAGTGCAGAATGGCGGTAGCGGCACCCGACGATTTTTATGACGACGGAAACAAAAGATTGAAGGTCGCGACCAAATTTACCAATATTGCCGCCAATTACTATTCTTCGATTGGACGCGAAATTGATATAATCAAGCTCAATGGTTCAATCGAAATTGCCCCGATTTTAAAGCTGTCGGACGTTATCGTTGATATTGTCGAAACGGGAACAACGCTTAAAGAAAACAATCTGTCGGTAAAGAGTACCATTGTTCCCATCAGCGCTCGTCTTATAGCCAATAAATCGAGCTTCAAATTTAAAGGAACCCAAATTGAAAAAATCGTTCAGTCGATAAGAGAACAGGTGAAAGCAAATGATTAAGATTTACAATTACGGCGAGGTTTCGAACGATGAAATTTTTGCCCGTGATAATATCGACGCAGGAGTTGCCGATGTCGTAACCGAAATAATTGACAACGTAATAAATAATGGAGATAAGGCACTTTTCGAATATTCGAAAAGATTTGACCGAGCCGATTTGACCGCTCTCGAGGTCACTGCTGACGAAATTGACGAGGCAATTGCCTCGGTTTCGCCCGAATTTATCGAAATTATTCGCGAAGCGGCGTCAAACATCCGTGCTTTTCACGAAAAGCAGGTCAAAAATAGCTTCATCCTCAACGAAAAGGACGGCGTCGTAACCGGACAAAAGATTATCCCGATTGAAAAGGTTGGCTTGTACGTTCCCGGTGGCACGGCGGCATATCCGTCCACCGTTTTGATGGATAGCATCCCCGCCAAAATTGCCGGCTGTAACGAAATTGTTATGGTCACACCACCGAGCAGTGACGGAAAGGTAAATCCCGTTATTTTGGCGGCGGCAAAGATTGCAGGAGTTGACCGCATTTTTAAGGTTGGCGGAGCCCAAGCGGTAGCAGCCCTTGCTTATGGTACCGAAAGTGTGCCAAAGGTTGATAAAATCGTAGGACCGGGTAACGCTTATGTTGCCGAGGCAAAAAAGCAGGTATTCGGCAAGGTTTCGATTGATATGATTGCAGGACCGAGCGAAATTCTGGTTGTAGCCGACTCTACAAGTAACCCGAAATTCGTAGCCGCCGATTTGCTTTCTCAGGCCGAGCACGACAGAATGGCGAGTGCCGTTCTGGTCACCGATAGCGAGGAATTGGCAAAAAAGGTTAGCGACGAATTAGAGCGGCAGATTCCGCTTTTACCGCGAAAGGAAATTGCCAGAGCGTCGATTGACAATAACGGCAAAATTATCGTCGCAAAGGATAATCTCTCACTTGCGATTGATATTGCCAACGAAATTGCACCCGAGCATCTCGAGCTTTGCGTCGATAATCCCTTCGACTATCTCGATAAGATTAAGCACGCAGGTTCGGTATTCATGGGCAAATACTGCCCCGAAGCGCTCGGTGATTATTTCGCAGGACCGAATCACACCCTGCCTACAAGTGGTACAGCCAGATTCTCGTCACCCCTTTCGGTTGACGATTATGTAAAGAAAACACAGTTTATTTATTATTCAAAGGATGCGCTTTCAGGTGTTGCCGATAAGGTGGCATATTTCGCCGAAAAAGAGGGACTTTCCGCCCATGCAAAGAGCGCAACAATACGTTTTGAGGACTGAAAAATGAGTAAATTTTTTAGTAAAAAATATTCGGCACTCACCCCATACACACCGGGTGAGCAGCCAAAGGATATGCAGTACATAAAGCTTAATACCAACGAATCACCCTTTCCGCCGTCAGCATCGGTAACGACTGCGGTTAGTGAAGAAAGTAGCCGCTTGCAACTGTATTCCGACCCCGAAAATTTACGGCTGAGAAAAAAAATTGCCGAGCTGTATTCGGTGTCGCCCGACGAGGTTATCGTGACCAATGGCTCGGACGAGGTGCTGAATTTCGCCTTTATGGCATTTTCGGACGAGGAAAGACCGCTTATTTTCCCCGACATAACCTACGGATTTTATCCCGTTTTTGCCGAGCTGAATGGCATTCCTTACACCGAAATTCCGATAAAGGACGACTTTTCGATTGACGTAAACGACTATATGGCGAATGACCGCACCGTCGTAATTGCCAATCCGAATGCACCGACGGGACTTTGCCTTTCGCTCGACGAAATTGAAAAAATCGTAGCCGCAAATCCCGACAACGTGGTCATAATCGACGAAGCGTACATTGATTTTGGCGGCGAAAGTGCAGTTGCCCTTATCGGCAAGTATGACAACCTGCTTGTCACCCAGACCTTTTCAAAATCGAGGTCAATGGCAGGGGCAAGACTGGGCTTCGGCATCGGAAACAAAAAGTTGATTGCCGACCTCAATACCATCAAATACTCGACGAATCCGTATAACGTAAACCGCATGACCGAGGTGGCAGGTGTTGCCGCCCTTTGCGACAACGGATATTATATGGATAATTGTAAAAAGATTATCGATACGCGTGAATGGACGGCAAATGAGCTTCAAAAACTCGGCTTCACAGCCCTGCCGTCAAAGGCAAATTTCATTTTCGCCAAATGTGAAAAAATCGACGGAGAAAAGCTTTATTTAGAACTTAAATCACGCGGAATCCTCGTCAGACATTTCAAAAAGGCGAAAATCAGCGACTTTGTCCGAATCACCATCGGCACCGAGGAGCAGATGACGACGCTTATTGCGACCATAAATCAAATTTTAGAGGAGTGCTGCTGAATGAGAAGCGCAGTTATAGAAAGAAAAACAGCCGAAACCGATATTAAATTAACCCTCAACATTGACGGAGAGGGTAATTCAGTATGCGATACGGGTTGTGGCTTTTTGGACCACATGCTTACCCTTTTTGCCCGTCACGGTCACTTTGACCTGAATGTCAGCTGCAAGGGTGACGTCGAGGTTGACTATCACCATACCACCGAGGACATCGGCATTTCTCTCGGTCTCGCCTTTAAGGAAGCACTCGGGGATAAAAAGGGAATTTTGCGCTACGGCGACACCACTTTGCCGATGGACGAAGCGCTCATTCTCACCGCCGTTGACATTTCGGGACGCGGTGGTTGCTACTACGAGGTCGAAATGCCGACCGAAAAGGTTGGTGACTTTGACACCGAACTTTGCAAGGAGTTTTTCGACGCCTTTGCGTACAATTCGGGCATCACAACCCACATGGTGAAATTCGCGGGACTCAATTCCCACCATATTATCGAGGGCTGTTTCAAGTCGATTGCCCACACGCTTCGAGAGGCGGTCACAATCGACCCCGCTTTTGCAAACCAAATTCCGTCAACAAAGGGTGTACTTTAATAAAATGATTGCAATTATAGATTACGGAGTCGGCAACCTTTTTTCGCTGACCTCGTCTTTTAAAAAGATTGGCGTTGACGTGGTAGCCACCGCTGATAAAGAAGTAATAAAATCCGCCGACAAGCTCATTTTACCCGGCGTAGGCGCTTTTGCCGACGCGATAAAAAAGCTGCGTGATAGCGGACTTGATAAGGTTATCATCGACGAGGCGAAAAATGGAAAGAAGATAATGGGAATTTGCCTCGGAATGCAGCTTTTGTTCGAAAAAAGCTACGAATACGGTGAACACGATGGACTCGCCCTTCTCAAAGGAAAGGTAGTTCCGATGGAAAATAGAATCCCCGCTAATCTCAAAATTCCGCATATCGGCTGGAATGCGCTTGAATTCAAGCGTGATAGCGAGATTTTTAGCCACATAAACGACGGAGATTTCGTCTATTTCGTTCATTCCTTTTACGCCGACGAATGCGACGACAGCGTGATTGCCACCTCCGAATACGGAGCGGAAATTACCGCCGCAGTTCAGAAGGAAAACGTTTACGGCTGCCAGTTTCATCCTGAAAAAAGCGGTAGCGTAGGACTGAATATTTTAAAAGCTTTTTGTGAAACGGAGTAAATTTTAGATGCTGATTTTCCCTGCAATAGATTTATATGAAAAAAAGGCGGTCCGTCTTTTCAAAGGTGACTACGAGAATATGACGATATATTCCGAAAATCCTATCGAAATCGCACAGGATTTCGTGAATTCGGGAGCAACCCATATTCACATCGTCGATTTAGAAGGGGCAAAGGACGGCACCACACCGAATATTTCGGTCGTCCGTCAGATTGCCGCCGAAACCGACCTTTTTATCGAAATTGGTGGCGGTATCAGAGATATGGATACGGTTGACGCCTATCTTTCGTCGGGCGTTTCGCGCGTAATTCTCGGCACAGCCGCTGTAAACGACCGCGAATTCTTGACCGCCGCGGTGAAGAAATACGGAGACAAAATTGCCGTTGGTGCCGACGTAAAAGACGGCTACATCGCGATAAAGGGATGGCTCGAAAGCTCGGCTCTCACCCTCGACGATTTTCTGCAAGAGATGGAAAAAATCGGGGTTAAATACATAATATGCACCGATATTTCAAAGGACGGAGCAATGCGTGGCACCAACCTCGAGCTTTATAGCCAACTTTCGCAAAAATATTCCATGAACATAACCGCGTCGGGTGGCGTTTCGACACTCGACGATGTAAAAAAGCTTAACGAATTGAACCTTTACGGCGCAATCATCGGAAAGGCATATTACATCGGAGCCATTGACTTAAAGGACGCGTTGGAGGTGACACGGTGATTACAAAGAGAATAATTCCTTGCCTCGATATAAAAAACGGCAGGGTAGTAAAGGGCACCAATTTCAAGGGACTCAGCGACGTATCCTCACCGGTTGAGCTTGCGCGACTTTATTCCGACTGTGGCGCGGATGAGCTTGTTTTTTACGATATCACCGCTTCATTTGAGGAAAGAAAGCTTTTCACCGATATATTAAAAGAGGTGGCGTCAGAAATATTTATTCCCCTCACTGTCGGTGGCGGAATAAATACGGTTGACGACTTTGACCGCGTTTTAAAGTGCGGCGCGGATAAGGTTAGCGTTAATTCAGGCGCGATAAAAAATCCCGACCTTATCGGTCAGGCGGCTCAAAAGTATGGAAATCAATGCGTTGTTCTTTCGGTGGATATAAAGCGCGTTGACGGCAAATTCCACGTCTTTGCAAAGGGTGGACGCGAGGACACCGGATTGGACGCAATCGAGTGGATAAA
>JAFOCB010000058.1 GCA_017381515.1 Clostridia bacterium
ACACAAGATTACTAATGATTGTATCGGTTGTGGCGCTTGTGCAGATACCTGCCCCGTTGGCGCTATTTTCGAAGGCGACGGCAAGTACGAAATCAACGCTGACGAATGTGTAGATTGCGGCGCTTGTGCTGGTGGCTGCCCCGTAGAAGCTATCGTAGCTGAATAATTACAGCCATAGTCAAAAAAATGAGGTTAGCGGAGCGTCTTTTGCGCTCCGCTTTCTGAATTTAAAGCCACCTTTGCACTGATTTTACTGAAAAAATTACTCATTCCGCACCTTTTTGCGCCGGATGAGTTTGATGGAGATAAAATTATGGAAAAGCTCCAATATTTAGGGAACAAGATGAAAATTTACGTGTCCGAAATTCATCGCTACGGCACCGATGCGGTGCTGCTGGCCGACTTTTCCATGCCGAAAAATGGTGATAAGGCGTGTGATTTCGGTACGGGTTGCGGAATAATTCCACTCGTCTGGCGGCTTAACGGAAGCGGTTGCGACATAACCGCCGTTGATATTAGCGCCGATGCCTGCGCTCTCGCCGAGCATTCGGTGAGCGAAAACCGACTTGATAATTTCAGGATAATCAACGGCGATTTGAGAGATGCAGAAACCATTTCGGGCAGCGGCATTTTTGATGTGATTTCGATGAATCCGCCATACAAAGCGGCATCCGACGGGGTTATGAGCCCCGATGAGCAGCGACGCACCGCTCGTCACGAGGTCGAATGTACCCTCGACGACATTTGCTCGGCGGCAAAGAGGTTGCTTCGCTTTGGCGGTCGACTGTGTATGTGCCACCGACCCGAGCGTCTTTGCGACATTATTTCGTCAATGCGCGCAGCCGATATTGAGCCGAAAAAATTGCGACTCGTCTGTCAGCGAAGGGGCGGAGTACCCAAACTTATTTTGATTGAAGGCCGTCGAGGAGCAAAGTCGGGACTTATGCATCTTTCACCGCTGTATATCGAGGCGGATGACGGCGGAGTTTCGCCCGAAATTGCCGAAATTTACGGCGAATATTACATAAAAGGGGAGGACTCGAAATGAGCGGAAAATTATACGTTGTAGGTACGCCGATAGGCAACCTTTCTGACCTTTCACCCCGCGGACTCGAAACGCTGAATACGGTCGATTTTATAGCCGCCGAGGACACCCGAGTAACCTTAAAGCTGATGAACAGGTTCGAGATAAAAAAGCCGACTGTAAGCTACCACGAGCATAATATGCGAGATAGCGGAGCTAGGGTAATCGACAGAATTCTGGCGGGTGAAAATTGCGCGGTGGTCAGCGACGCGGGTATGCCGGCAATATCTGATCCGGGTCAGGATTTGGTTGCACTCGCGCATCAGAACGGGATTGAGGTTGTGTCTGTACCGGGACCGAGCGCGGTAATAACCGCACTTGCGATTTCGGGAATCGAGTGTAATCGCTTTTGCTTTGAGGGTTTTTTGAGTGGAGTGAAATCCGAGCGCAGAGCCCGACTCGGCGAAATAAAGAGTGAGAAGCGAACAATGGTATTCTACGAAGCACCGCATAAGCTGGTCGCAACACTCGGCGATATGCTCACCGCCTTTGGCGAGCGAAAAATCGCGGTAATAAAGGAGCTTACCAAAATCCACGAAACTGTTATGCACACCACCCTTTCGGAAGCGGTCGAGCATTTTACCGCCACGGCACCAAAGGGCGAATTCGTGCTTATAGTAAGCGGCGCTGCCGAGACCGAGGCAGCTCAAATGACCTTTGACGAGGCGCTCGATTATGCGCGTGACGCGGTTGCCGACGGAACCGCACCCACCGCCGCAGCCAAGCAGGCGGCTCAAATCAGCGGCTTTCAACGAAGCGAAATTTATAAGGCGCTGGTCGGCTCAAAGGACTGATTTTTGCGGTAAAAAAGTGAAAAACTAATTATTCCCTGTGTGAATGCTATTAAAGGACGGTTTTTTACAAAAAATCGTCCTTTTTTCATGCGAAAAAATATGTACAAAACGAAATGACTATGTTATAATATATACTGTGTAAATATCTATATTTTATAGAAGAAGGGAAGGCAGTCGAATGAAAAGAATTTTGTTACTGATAATGATAACTGTAATAATTTGCGTTTGCGGTTCGTGTTCAATGACCGGCTCGGACTATACTGCCTACCTCACCGCGCCAAAAGCGACCGGCGACATGACCGAAATTGCCGACGCGTTTTACGATTTTGCGGGCAACGATATTCTCCTCAGCTATCCAAAGCGAGGCGACCATCTCTCTGCCTTCGTTTTGGAGGACATTGACAGCGACGGGTCAAAGGAAGCAATCGTCTTTTACACCGAAAGCAACGTGGAAAAGGGCGTAGCACCCATCCACATCAACATAGTTGACAGGACGGAAAACGGCTGGGCATCGGTGGACGATATTGCCACCACGTCGAATGCGGTGGATATGATTGCCTTTTCCGACGTTTCAGGCAACGGAACAAAGGAAATTGTAGTCGGAATGACATCAATTAGCAAGAATGAGAATCTGCTCAGCTTATACTCATTCAAAAGTGGACGTCTTTCCCTCATGGTGCAGGAGAATTATACCGATTTCATTCTCTGCAACCTGACCGAAAATGAGCCGGACGACCTGCTTATCGTCAATCTCAAATCGGCCGAAACGGAAGCAACGGCAAAGCTTTATACCGTGACAAATAACGAGCTTGTCCTTAATGGGACGGCATATCTCGACGGAAACGTTACCGGCTATGCAAAGCTGCAACAGGCAAAGGTAGGGGACAAATCGGCGGTATATATCGACGCGTACAAGGGAACCACCTCGATGATAACCGACATAGTTTACGTCGAGGAAGGAAAGATAATCAATCCCTTTATTTCCAGCGCACAAACCGAGAATGAATTTACCCTTCGCTACTCGACCGAAACCTGCCGTGACTTTGACGGCGATGGAAAAATTGATATTCCGTTTACTCGACTTCTTCCCGGATTCGAGCTTCGTGTCAGCAGCGAAAGAGCGTATCTCACCATCTGGCGCGAATTTGACGGCGCACTATTTAGTGACAAATATTGCGGCTACGTAAACTATACCGACGGCTATATGGTGCGTTATCCTGCCGAATGGACCGATACGGTTACAATCACACGCGATTCGTCGTCACATCTGCTTAATTTTGGTGTATATGACCCTATACTGAGGGTGG
The DNA here is from genome assembly GCA_017381515.1 of Clostridia bacterium. Taxonomy (GTDB): domain Bacteria; phylum Bacillota; class Clostridia; order Oscillospirales; family Acutalibacteraceae; genus UMGS1976. The sequence continues at coordinate 3,186 of JAFOCB010000058.1, forward strand.
TGTCCAGCGAACTTATCCGAATAAAGAGATACTCAATCGACGATTATGAGCAGCTTGACCAGTCGATATTTATCGAGCTTGCTCGTCAGGACACCTACGTTTTTGTCGCCAGAATTGTAAATACAACCAGCGAATATTCGATTGATGAACAGACGCTCAAATCAATGTTCAGCTTGATATAAAAATTACGGGAGTGAAAAAAAGAATGACAAAGAGAATACTTGTCGTAGAAGATGAACAAGCCATCCGCGAATTTGTCGTAATCAATCTCAAACGCGCGGGATACGAAACGGTCGAAGCCGGCTCGGGCGAAGAAGCCATCGAAATTTTCAAATCCAATCCCAACGGATTCCATATAGCCCTGCTTGATATTGCATTACCGGGCATCGACGGACTACGCGTGTGCAAGGAGATACGCAATTACTCCAATACAATGGGTATCATCATGCTCACCGCAAGGACGCAGGAACTTGACAAGGTAACGGGACTCATGCTCGGTGCCGACGATTATATTACAAAGCCGTTTAGTCCCTCGGAGCTTGTGGCGAGGGTTGACTCCCTTTTCAGAAGGGTGGATATGTTAAAAAATCGCACCGAAACCGAAAAGCCGGTTGAGGAGATTGTGCTCGGCGAATTTACCCTCAATTTGCGCCGTCGACTCCTTCTCAAAAATGGCCAAAAAATCGAACTCACCCAGGTTGAGTTTCAGATAATCGAATACTTCTTTACCCACCCGGATGAAGCGCTTGACCGCACCGATATTTTGAGTCGAGTTTGGGGTGATTCGTACGTTGGAGAGGAAAAAATCGTTGACGTTAACATTCGACGTCTGCGTATGAAAATCGAGGATGAACCCTCTGCTCCAAAGCGACTTGTCACCGTTTGGGGTATGGGATACAAATGGGCAACCGAATAATTTTCATCGGTTAAATTAACGCATAAAATTAACGAAAGGAGAGGATAACCGAATGGACATTTCGATAAAGGTTCGCGGAGTCACGCGTAACTGGGTTTTAAACGTACTTTTATTGCTCACGGCTATTATCCTCGCCTCGGTAATTATAATTATTGCGACGGTTCACAGTAACTACTACGATTCGGTGTCGTCATACATAAATTCAATCGCGGGCTCGTTCGATCGACTTGCCGTTTGTGACAATTCGGCATATTATGACGAGGCACGCTCTCTGTCCACGCAGTTCAGTTTAAAGAATCAGGTCGAGGTGCAGATACTCGACACCGCAGGGACGGTAATCGTTTCGACCAGCGGCTATCTGCCCCCCGAGGACGAAAAAATGCCCGATTATGAAAAGGCGGTTGCCGACGGGACCAGCGGCGAATGGACGGGATATACCTCCGGTGACGAGCACGTTATGGCAAGCACCTATATCCTCACCGATTACGGAAATGGTTCGAATGGTGCCGTTCGATGCATTGTTTCATTGCAAAAATTGGACAGACATATTCTTTTTATCAATTTGATAATAATTGCTTTTGCGATAATTCTGATTTTGGTTGCGGCATTTTCGGGAATATTTTTTGTCCGCTCGATAATAAAGCCGATTGGCGAAATCAGTAACGTAGCGCGAAAGATTGCACTCGGCGACTTTAAGGCGCGACTTAAAATTCAGGATTCGAATAGCGAAATAGGTGAGCTTTGCGACACCATAAACTATATGGCAAGCGAACTCGAATCGACCGACAGAATGAAAAATGAATTTATTTCGTCGGTCTCTCACGAGCTACGAACACCGCTTACTGCCATCAGGGGCTGGGGCGAAACCATCAGCGACGTTAACGTTGACCGCGAACTGGCACAGAAGGGTGTTTCGGTAATTCTGAACGAAACTACGCGACTTTCGGGACTGGTTGAGGAGCTTCTCGATTTCAGCCGAATCCAGACGGGCAAAATGTCGTACAAGAATGAAAAAATCGATATTCTCGCCGAGGTTGGCGAGGCGGTTTATGCCTATCAGCAGATTGCCAGTAAAAATGATATTATCCTTTCATACCACGAGCCCGAATCTGTGTCGCCGGTAATGGGCGACCCCGACCGACTCGAGCAGGTGTTTATCAACATTATCGACAATGCGATAAAATACACCTCGTCGGGCGGTGCAATCAACGTCGATGTAAAAGAGGTTGAGGGCTGCGTGCAAATCAGCGTTTCGGATACCGGCGCAGGAATCCCCGCTGATAAGATTGACAGAATAAAGGAAAAATTCTTTAAGGCGAATAATACCGTCAGGGGCTCGGGCATAGGACTTGCAGTCGCTGATGAGATAATAAAGCATCACAACGGACTGCTCCTAATCGAAAGCACCGAAGGGGTAGGAACAACGGTTACGGTCGTACTCCCCACGGCGAAAAAGCCACAACCCGAGTCGATTGTAGCCCACGATGACCAAATTATGCACAATTCGGAGGAAAACCAATGAGAAAGGAAAAATGCTGTAAAAAAACCAGCATCGGCGGTCAAGCGCTGATTGAAGGAATAATGATGAGAGGCCCGCATAAAACGGTCATGTCGGTCAGAAAAAATGACGGTCAAATCGTTAGCGAGAATCTCAACACCACCTCGTTAAAGGATAAATGTAGCTTTTTCGGACTTCCGATTATCAGAGGTTCGGTTTCAATGATCGAGTCGCTTGCCTTCGGGTATAAGGCACTTATGCGTTCGGCTGACCTTTCGGGAATGCTCGAGGAAGAAGAGGCGGAAAAGAAGGCAAAAGCGGACAAAAAAGCCGCAAAAAAGGCAAAGGCGGAGGAAACTTCGGAATCGGAAACCGAAGCGGTAGCCGAAGGTGAAACCGACACCGATGAAACCATCGAAACTGATGCCGAAACCACAGCCGACGAGATGGTAGCCGAAACAGCCGACGCGGTTGCCGAATTCGTCGCAGAAACTTCTGTCGAAGCTGACGCAACCGAAACCGATGCCGCAACAGACGCTCCTGCCGAGAAAAAGACCGAGAAAAAGGCGGAAAACGGAATTTTGATGGCGATTATCGGCGCAATATCCATGGTATTCGGAATTGCCCTTGCACTCGCACTTTTCTTCTTTCTCCCGTCACTCATTTTCAAATACGTGAATCACCTCGCAGGCGGACAAATCACCGCATATCAGGCGGCATTCGAGGGTGTTTTAAAGATACTTATTTTCGTAATCTACCTCATCCTCGTGTCACAGATGAAGGACATAAAGCGCGTTTTCATGTATCACGGAGCCGAGCATAAGACGATTTTTTGCTACGAGCATGGCAACGAGCTCACCGTCGAAAACGTCCGTAAGGAAAAGCGTTTTCATCCCCGTTGCGGTACATCCTTCCTTATCCTGATGCTTATCGTGAGCATAATTTTCTATATGATAATCGCGCGAATTTTCCCCGACCTTGCAAGTAATATTGCACTTTGGACGCTCATTCGAATTGCTTGCCTGCCGCTTTTGGTCGGAATTGGCTTTGAGCTTATCAAATTCTGCGGACGTCACGACAATTTCGTTACCAGGATTATTTCCGCACCCGGCGTTTGGCTCCAGAGAATTACCACAAAGGAACCCGACGACAGTATGATTGAGGTGGCCATCGAGGCAATGACCGCCGTCATCCCCGAAAACAGCGAGGACGATAGATGGTAATTTCCGCTTTACGTCGATTTATTGCCGAGCGACTAGCGTCGAATGGTGTCGAGGATGCATCATTCGATGCGGATAATTTGGTCGCCTTTGGGCTCAAAATGACCAAAACAGAGCTGATGATAAATTTTGACCGCGAGGTTGACAGCGAGGATGAAAAACGGATTTGCTCACTTGCCGACCGTCGCATAAGCGGTGAGCCGCTTCAATATATTATCGGTGAATGGGAATTTTACAGTCTGCCCTTTTACGTTGGCGACGGAGTACTGATTCCGCGTGCCGATACCGAAATTCTCGTTGACCACGCAATCGAATTTCTGAAAACGAGGGATAGCGCAAGGGCGATTGACCTCTGCTCGGGAAGTGGTTGCATCGCCATTTCGGTAAAGGCGAATTTGCCGAGCGTCAGCGTTTTTGCCGTCGAGCTTTATCAAAAGGCGATGGGTTATTTAACCAAAAACGTCGAGCGAAACGGAGTCGAAATTGAGGTAATAAACACCGACGTTTTGGCCGAGCCGACGGGATTCGAGAAATTTGACGCGATTCTCACCAATCCGCCCTATATCGAAACAAAAACGGTCAAAACCCTTTCGAAAGAGGTTCAAAACGAGCCGATAACCGCGCTTGACGGTGGGGAGGACGGACTTGTCTTTTACCGCGCGATAGCGAAAAATTGGGTACCGCTACTTAAAAAAGACGGACGAATTTTTGCCGAAATTGGCGAGGACCAAGCGGAAGTGGTGACCGAAATTTTTGAAAATCACGGACTCAAATGTCAAACAATAAAGGACTTGAACGGACACGACAGGGTCATTATTGGTACAGTTAAAGATATATGATATAACCAAACTTAAAAGTATGGAGATGATTTAAAATGGCAGAAAAGAAAACAGAAGTAAAGAATGCACGTCAGGAAGCACTTGCAACCGCTCTTGCCCAGATTGAGAAAAAGTACGGAAAGGGCTCGGTTATGCGAATGGGCGAAAATACCACAATGAACATTGAGGCAATTTCGACCGGCTCGATTGCGCTTGATATGGCGCTCGGAGTCGGCGGTGTTCCGCGCGGCAGAATTATTGAAATATACGGACCCGAATCATCGGGTAAAACTACCATTGCCCTTCACGTAGTTGCCGAAGCACAGAAGCTCGGCGGCGACGCGGCATACATCGACGTTGAACACGCGCTCGACCCCGTTTATGCGCGTAATTTGGGTGTTGACATCGACTCGCTGCTCGTATCCCAGCCGGATGCAGGTGAGCAGGCGCTCGATATTGCCGAGTCACTCATTCGCTCGGGAGCCCTCGACGTTATCGTAATCGACTCGGTTGCGGCTCTCGTTACCCGTGCCGAAATTGAGGGAGATATGGGAGACAGCCACGTTGGTGTTCAGGCGCGTCTTATGTCCCAGGCACTTAAAAAGATAACCTCAGCAATTTCAAAGTCAAATTGCGTGGTTATCTTTATCAACCAGCTTCGTGAAAAGGTTGGTGTTGTTTACGGCAATCCCGAGGTTACCCCTGGTGGTAAGGCGCTCAAATTCTATTCATCGGTACGAATTGATATTCGCCGTGCCGAAACCTTAAAATCGGGAACCGAAATGATCGGCTCACACACAAAGGCAAAGGTAGTAAAGAACAAGGTTGCATCACCTTTCAAGACGGCTGAATTCGACATTATGTACGGAAAGGGAATCTCCGCCGAGGGCGAAATTCTCGACCTCGCAGTTCAGTTCGATATTGTTAAAAAGAGCGGCGCTTGGTTCTATTACAACGAGGAAAGAATCGGTCAGGGTAGAGATAACGTCAAGCGTACCTTGGAGGAAAATCCCGAATTTACCGCCAAGTTAAAGGCACTGGTTATCGACGCGATGAAGTTAAAGCGCGAAGCAGAAATTGCCAATTCGCAGAAGGCGGTTGAGCTAAAGCCGGAGATTGTCGAACCTGCCGCCGAGCCAAAGCCCAGAAAAGCATCAAAAATCAATCTCGACGTCGACGTTGAAGACTGATGAAAATATTAAAAATCCATACCAGAAGGCGGTCGCTTTATGCAATCGCCTTCGACGAGCTTATCGAGAATGAGGAGGCAAAGCTTGATGAAAGCGGCTACCTTCTTATCGACCGCACCGCCTTTGACGAAACGGGGTACGCGGTCGGACGTGAGCTTTGCGATGACGAATTATGCGAGCTGATTTTCCGCTCGGCATACTACCGTGCGCGTGAAAGGGCGTTTTATCACCTTTCGCGTCGCGACTTTGCTAAGAAGGAAATGGCAGATAAACTGCGCCGCGAATTCGGTGACAGCGCGGCAAAAGCAGCGGCCGAAAGAATGGTTGAGCTCGGACTCATCAATGACGAAAGTTACGCCGAGCGCTATGCCGAAATTATGCTGAATATTAAGCAGTGGTCACCCTCGCGAGCCGTCAGGGAGCTTGTTACACGCGGAATCGACCGCGACTTTGCAAAGAGTGCGGTTGACGCGGTGAATCGCGACCCAAAGGATATGATTCGTCAGTTAATTGATAAAAAATACGCACAAAAGCTTGCCACAGGCGGACTAAAAGCGGCGGCAAGCGTGTCAAATTCCCTTGCCAGAAAAGGGTACTTATTTTCGGACATTCGCGCGGTAATCGGCGAATATCTGAACGAAAACGAGCTTTACGATTAGGAGCAAATGCAAATGAATAAAAAAATCGGAATGGTATCACTCGGTTGCCCCAAAAATCAGGTTGATGCCGAAATTATGCTTTACAGATTAAAGGAAGCCGGCTACGAAATCACCGGAAACGAGGGTGAAGCCGACCTTGTAATCGTCAATACCTGCGGCTTTATCGAGGACGCAAAGAGAGAGGCAATCGACAATATTCTGGAACTTGGTCAGCTAAAAGAGGACGGCAGCTTAAAGGGACTGATTGTCACCGGCTGCCTTGCTGAGCGCTACGCTAACGAGGTAATTGACGAAATGCCCGAAATCGACGCCCTGCTCGGTATCGGTTGCAATGCCGACATCGTTTCGGTGGTTGAAAGGGTGCTTTCGGGTGAGAAGGGTATAGCCCTTTTTGCCGAGAAGGAAAAGCTCGATATGGATAGTGACCGCATCCTCGCAACGCCCAGGTACACCGCGTATTTAAGGGTTGCCGACGGCTGTGATAATTGCTGCACTTACTGTACCATTCCGTCAATCCGCGGACATTTCCGCTCACGCACAATGGAAAGTGTGCTCGACGAAGCCAACCGCTTGGCTCGACGCGGAGTTCGTGAATTGGTGGTTATCGCTCAGGACACCACACGCTACGGCGAGGATATTTACGGCAAACTGATGCTCGCGGAGCTGCTGAATAAACTTTGCGAAATCGACGGCATCGAATGGATAAGAATTCTCTACGCCTATCCCGAAAGAATTACCGACGAGCTGCTCGACACAATGGCATCGCAGCCAAAGATTATGAAATATATCGACATTCCGATTCAGCATTGTAACGGCGAGGTTTTGCACAATATGAATCGTCGGGGTGATAGACAGTCACTCACCGAGCTTATTGCAAAAATTCGCGCAAAAATGCCCGACGTCGCAATCAGAACCACCCTTATAACAGGATTCCCGGGCGAAACCGAGGAGCAGTTTACCGAGCTTTGCGAATTCGTGAACGAGATTGGATTCGACCGTCTGGGATGCTTTGCATACTCGGCTGAGGAGGGTACACCTGCCGCCGAAATGCCCAATCAATGTGAAAAAACTGTCAAGGAAAGACGCGCTGAGGTCATTATGAACGACCAACTTCGCATAATTTCAGAAAAAAATCAAGAAAAAATCGGAAAAACACTTGATATATTGGTCGAAGGATACGATAATTATATACGATGCTGTTTTGGACGCTCGTACGCCGATGCGCCCGAAATAGATGCAAAGATATTTTTTGCATCGTCATCACCCCGTCCGAGTGAAGGCGATATTGTAAAGGTCGAAATTTTTGATACCATCGAATATGACCTTCTCGGACAGCAGATAGATGAATAGGAGACCTATTATGAATTTACCAAATAAATTGACCATACTGCGAGTAATTCTTGCGCCGCTATTTTTAATATTGTTGGTAGTGGATTTCCCACATAATTATATTGCGGCACTCGTAGTATTCGTTGCGGCATCAATTACCGACCTTCTCGACGGAAAAATTGCACGCAAACACAACCTTATCACTAATTTTGGCAAGTTTATGGATCCCTTGGCGGACAAAATGCTTGTCCATGCCGCCTTTATCGGATTCCTTTATCGTGACATCGGCTGGGGAATGCTTTGGATAAACTTTATAATGCTTACCCGCGAATTTTTGGTTACGTCGGTACGATACATGGCCGCCACTAACGGAAAGGTCGTAGCCGCAGACATTTGGGGCAAACTCAAAACTGTTATGCAGATGGTAGCCGTTATTGCCACCATTTTCTTCGAATGGGTAATCAGTCTCGGCTTTGTTCCCGATGCGCTTGCAACTGGAATAAGAATACTCGACGATGTTTTATTGTGGGTATCGGCAATCCTTTCGGTAATTTCGGGAATAAACTATCTCGTCGCTAACAAGGAATTTTTCGCAAAATAATAGTGGACAAATCAAAAAGTTTGGATATAATATAATTAAATGCGCTTTATGCGGGAGAAGTAGTACCATTTTCCGACCAAAAGAGAGTAGACCGCGCTGATTTTATTGATAAGCAGTGGCTGAAACGGTTTATAGGAAATGGATGGGTACGAAATGCACCCGACAGCACGCGGGATGAACAGAGCGAGGGTGTATTCACCTTTACCGACTCTAATTAGTTTCGCGCGGTAAAAACACCGTTATCAGTTTAGGGCATGATAGTGCCTGATTTGAGTTACAAGTCGGAGTGGAACCGCGGCTTTAAGATGATTTTTACAAAGTCCGCCTCCGTCGCTGAAATAGGCGACGAAGGTGGATTTTTTTATACTGCAAATTCACTCTTTTTTGAGAAAAAGGGAGGTTATTTTTTAATGTTCGATAATATCAGAGCGGATATTGCCGCCGTTCGTGACCGCGACCCTGCGGCAAGGTCGGCAATCGAAATATTCTTTCTATATCCGGGATTAAAGGCGGTGCGAATGTACCGTCGAGCCCATTGGTTTTATAAGCACAAATGCTACTTTTTGGCTCGACTGATTTCGCAACGCGCGGTACGAAAAACCGGCATCGAAATTCATCCGGGAGCCACAATCGGTAAGGGACTTTTCATCGACCACGGTACAGGAGTCGTAATCGGCGAAACCACCGAAATTGGCGAAAACTGTACCATTTATCAGGGTGTAACCCTTGGCGGTACCGGAAAGGATCATGGAAAGCGTCACCCGACACTGGGCGACAACGTAATGGTCGGCGCAGGAGCAAAGGTGCTCGGTCCCTTTAAGGTCGGTAACAACGTGCGAATTGCGGCAGGAGCCGTCGTTCTTGACGAGGTACCGGATAACTGCACGGCAGTCGGTGTCCCCGCCCGAGTGGTAAAGAAGGGAATAAAACGCGACGGCGAGGATAAGCTCGATTGGGTACACGTTCCCGACCCGATCGCACTCGAAATTTGCAAATTACAGATGCAGATTGACAATCTCGCAAAACAGATAAAATCGGAGGAAACCAAATAATGAAAATTTACAACACCCTCACCAGAAGCAAGCAGGAGCTCGAAACAGTAAAGGAAGGCGAGGTAGGAATATACGCCTGCGGACCTACCGTTTACAACTTTATTCATATCGGAAATGCCCGTCCCTTGTGCGTGTTTGACGTACTTCGCCGCTATCTCGAATGGCGCGGATATAAGGTAAATTTCGTTCAGAACTTTACCGACATTGATGACAAGCTTATCAAAAAGGCGAATGAAGAAGGCATCACCGTCCCCGAGGTTGCAGAAAGATATATTGGCGAATTTTGGACCGACGTAAAGGGAATGAACATCCGCGAGGCAACAGTTCATCCCAGAGCAACCGAAAACATCGACGCCATCCTTTCGATTATCGAAAAGTTGGTCGAAAAGGGATTCGCCTACGCCGCTAACGGTGACGTGTATTTCAGAGCAAAGAAATTTAACGACTACGGCAAGCTTTCGCATCAGCCGCTCGAGGACCTCGAAGCAGGAGCCAGAATTGATATAGCCGAGCATAAGGAAAATCCGATGGACTTTGCACTTTGGAAGGGTGCAAAGCCGGGTGAACCCGCTTGGCCGTCACCCTGGGGCGATGGACGTCCCGGCTGGCATATTGAATGCTCCGCAATGTCACAGCGTTATATCGGCGAAACGATTGACATTCATTGTGGCGGTCAGGACCTCGTTTTCCCCCATCACGAGAATGAGATTGCTCAATCGGAGGCTGCCAGCGGAAAGGATTTTGCGCACTACTGGATGCACAACGGATATATCAACGTTGACAACCGAAAGATGTCAAAGTCGCTTAACAACTTCTTTACAGTTCGCGAGGTAGCAGGGGTTTACGGCTACGAGCCGATCAGATACCTGATGATTTCGTCCCATTACCGCAGCCCGATTAACTATTCTGCCGAAATTATCGAGCAGTCGAGAAATGCGCTTGACCGCCTTTACAATTGCCGCGAAAATCTCGTTTTCCGTATGAAATCGGCCGAATCGGGAGAAAAGACGGTTGATTTTTCACGGTTTGTTGACGAGTTTATTACCGCTATGGACGATGACCTCAACACAGCCGATGCAATAGCCGCCCTTTTCAATCTCACTCGCGAAATCAATACAATGCTCGGCGGCAACCCGACCAAAGAGGATTGCGAGGAGGCACTTCGCGTATTCACCGAATTGAGCGGTGTACTCGGGCTCGTTTATAATGTAAAAGAGGATAATATCGACGAGCAGGTCGAGGAAATGATCAGACAGCGCACCGAAGCCAGAAAAAATCGTGATTTTGCCACCGCTGATGCAATTCGCGACAAGTTAAAGGAAATGGGCATCACCCTCGAGGACACACCTCAGGGCGTAAAATGGACCCGCGCATAAGTTGAAATTAACTGCATAAAAAACCGCCATTCACGATAAAGTGAATGGCGGTTTTGATATTTTATTTTCTCTTGATAATTGCCTTTACGACGAAATATGCGACGAGCGAAATGACGGCAATCAGTACCAGATAGGGGGTGATGCTCAAAAATCCGACTGCAAGCGTTGTGAAGCCGTTTCCGATATCCGAAATGCTGGTCATAAAGCCCTCGCTAACCTTTGTAAAGAAGCTGTCGTCCTTTGCTACCGTTTCGCGTTCAACCTCGTTGACGTTCAGCGAAAGGGTGCTGTACGATACGCTGTCATCATAATCTTCGATCCGCTGCTCGTACGTGCTGAGCTCGTATCTTATTATCGTCAGACGTGATTCAATTTCCAAAATATCATCGAGCGATTCCGCTTTTTTAAGCAACTCGAGCAAACGCTCCTGCTCGGTTTCCAGCACCTTGATTTGACGTTCGTTATCGTTGTAGGAATCGGTCACGTCGTTTGCGCGGATGTTTTCGTAGGTGACGGTGGCATTTTCGCCGATTTTTTTCATCAGTCCGTCGAGCTCGGTCTCGGGAATTCTGATGATGAGGCGGCATTTGCGTCCTGAAAAATCGGAACTGTTGTTCATTTCCTTGTCTTCGATATATCCGCCCTTTTCGCTCAGATAATTCTCAACAATGCTCAAAATTTCGTCAAAGTTCTTTGTTTCGGCAGACATATTTGCCGTTTTGATTATCTTTCTGTCTGTGGTCTGCGACTGGTC
>JAFOCB010000059.1 GCA_017381515.1 Clostridia bacterium
CACCGCCTATGTGTATGATAGCATATCAGCGGTTAAAAATCAATGCGAAGCATTCTTATCATAATATCGTGGCGAAGCCACACCTTTTCTTTTATCTCTTCTTTCTTATCTTTTATCTGGAAAAGTCACACACTTTTAGAGAAGAGTGAAAAGTGAAGAGAGAATAGTGAAAAGTACAAAAAAGAAAAAGCCACACGATGTGTGACTTTTTCTTTTTGTGGTGCTGGTGACCGGACTTGAACCGGTACGGTGTTGCCACCGAGGGATTTTAAGTCCCTTGCGTCTGCCGATTTCGCCACACCAGCGAACTACCAATATATTATACTCACTTGCACCCAAAGTGTCAAGCAAAAGGTATCACATTTTATACGATTTATTCTCGTTGGGGGAGGAGTTACATATTTTCGTCAATCAGCTTTGCAATATATGCGCGGTCCCACAGAAGTATTCTATTCGCCGCGGCAAGCTCTACCGCCGAATCGGTAAAGTAGCTATTGGTTACAACAATGCCGACATGACAGCCGTAATACTCTCTGGCCGCGGTGATTTCCTGAACGGGCGTGTTAGACAGTCGGGTCGAATACACCTTACATTGAACTGCGTAGCGCACTCCGTCACGGCTCATTATAATATCGGCGCCTTGGTCGTGCGAGGAAACGGTCAATTCAACGTTTTCAAACCCTACCGTTTCGAGAAGGTTGGCGGCATACTGTTCGAATTCAAGACCGCTCATTTCGTCAATTTTTTGAAGCTCACTTTCTACCGTTGCGCTGAATTTCATGCGAGAATGCCTTTTTGAGCCGAAAGCGGACGAGATAAGGTCGAGTATCCCCACGATAGCAAAAACCGCTCCAAAGCCGTAATAAACGATGCTATCGTTAAAATAGCCGCACACCCCTGCGGCAATACCACCTAAAAGCAGAGTAAATGCGCTAATTTTTCGCATTTTTACATTTCCTCCATACTGTAATCGGGCTGTTTTAAAGTTCAAAAACAGCCCGATAAATCAATTATTTCAATATTCCGAATGAAACGACCTGAACCATTTCCTCATCATACTTAAAGGTTACCTTGTGGTCGCCGTTGTTTAACCAAATTTCGCGAACGAACTTAAATTCCTTACCTGCCGAGCCATTGACGGCGAGTGTCAGTTTGCAGTTTCCGTCAACGAATACACGGACGGTCATCTGAGCCAACGATTGAGCGTCAGACTTTAATACCGCCGAAACAATGTGGTGACCCTTTTCGGTCGCGATGAAGGGGTATTCCTCGGTCTGTGAAATGCTGTCGAGGGTCATCAAATGTGTCTTTCCCTCGTCGGTGAGCATAAGCGCTTCAAGGTCGATTCCACCCGTTTTAGTAAATCTTTCGAAGGAACGGCAATTCATCAGGAATCGAAGCATAGTCTTTGCGCTGCGCTGTAATTCGCCGAGGGTGAGTGAGCCGTCCTCAAGCGATTCGTGGAGGTTGTCGGGTGCCGTTTGGGCATCGCCTGTAACCATATAAATATCGTTCTGGGCGCGGAGCATAGCGCAAATGTTTTCCTTTGATTGAGGACCGCCATCGTGGTTCATCATTGCCCACCAGTCGGTCATAACAAAGCCCTTGTAACCCCATTCGTTGCGCAGAAGCTGGGTATTGAGGTCAAAGTTACTTGCCGACCAAATGTCGTTCATCGGGTTATACGACGTCATGATAGAAAGCACGTTGCTTTCCTTTACCGCGATTTCGAATGCCTTTGCGTAAATTTCACGTACGGCACGTTCGGAAACGATTGAGTTTGAGGAATGACGGCAGGTTTCCTGACTGTTTGCGATAAAGTGCTTGATTACAGCGGTGTTGCCCGTCTTTTCAATTCCTCGGCAGATGGCGGCTGCCATCTTACCCGTGAGGAGCGGATCCTCGGAAAAATACTCAAAATTGCGTCCGTTTAAGGGGTGGCGGTGAATATTTATTCCCGGGCCGAGCAAACAGTCAACCTCATTTGCTTGAAGCTCAATACCTTCGTAAACAAACATTTCTTCCACAAAATCGGTATCGAATGAGCAGGCGAGCAGAGTGCCGTTAGGCATAGCGGATGCCTTTGCTCCGCTGTCAAGACGGAGTCCGCTCGGACCATCGGTACCGCAAGCAATCGGAATTCCAAACGCCTGGAGCTCGGGGGTAAGTCCGCCGAATGCACAACCTGTTCCGGGAGTAACCTTCGGGCTCGACATTCCTTCGCCATAAACGAGAACCTTTAAATCATTATTGGTGAGCTGAGCGATAAACTCGTCGAGGGTGCATTTGCCCGTCTTTACGTCCATGAGCTTAAAGCCCTTGTCACCGGTGTATTCGACGGCAGTCGGTCGTGCCGCAACCATTCTTTCCTCGAGGTCGTAGTCGCGTGTAGGAACCGGCTCGTATGCCATTTCGTAGCCGCCGAGCGAATTTGAAGTCGGCTTCATACGGTCAAATTTAACCGTCGGCATCAGCGCAGGTTTGCAAACCTCGATTACTGTTGTAGCATCAACGTTGTAGGAATAAGCGTATTCGGCATCGCGTACCGACGTACCGACGTAAAGCTTATATTCGCCTTCCTCGAGTACATACGAAGCTCTGTATCCTGTCACGCCGCTATCGTCGTATGACGCCATTTTATTCGCTGTAAAGGAAATTGTGAGCTGTTCATTTTCGTTCGGTGCAAGTTCCTTTGTTTTCTTAAACTCAACCAGCTGACGAAGGGGCTTTCCGAGCTTACCCTGAGGAGCTTCGTAATAAATCTGGACAACTTCCTTGCCATTAAACTCACCTGTGTTGGTGACTGTTACTTTGGCGGTGATTTCGCCATTTTGGGCGGTGATTTCGTCGGTTTTGACCTCGAATGTGGTGTATGAAAGACCAAAGCCGAAGGGATATTTAACCATATCCTTTGCCACCGTTTCGAAATAACGGTAGCCAACGTAAATATCCTCTACGTACTTGTTTTCGACCCTGTCGCCGAAATTGGCGGTCGAGGGATACTGATTGATATTATGTACAATGGTATCGGCAAGCTTACCCGACGGGGTTGCATTGCCGCAGAGAATGTCGGCGGCAGCGTTTCCGCCTTCCATACCGCCCTGCCAAACGTAAATGAGTCCGTCGATATTATTCTCGTCCACAAAGTTTACGTCGATAACGTTTCCGACATTGAGAAGCGCAACCACCTTATCGAATGCCGACGAAACCTTCTTTACCATATCGAGTTCGACTTCGGTGAGGAAGTAGCTTCCTTCTCCTGCAAAATTGTCGTGGTCCTCGCCGGCAGTACGTCCGATGATGATGAGTGCGATGTCGGAATTAGCCGCCGCATCGGCAACAATTTGGTCGTCAAGCGGCATTTCCTTCTGGCACCAAGGTTCCTGTGCCCAACCTGCGCCTTTATCAAAGGGGTTTTCTTCCACCCAAGCGGCATAAATCGAAGCCAATTCCTCGTTAACCGATACCTGACTGTTATTTCTCAGTCCGTCAATGATATTGGTCACGTAGGGCGAATTTACCATGCCGCCCGAACCTGTACCACTCTTATAATAATTAAACTGAATACGTCCAAAAACAGAGATTTTTTGACCTTTTTTAAAGGGCAAAACACCATTCTCGTTCTTTAATAAAACAGAGCCCTCTGCCGCAATTTTGCGCGAAAAGGTTGCCAGCTCGGCAATGGGCTGGGGCTTTAAATTATTCAAATCGTATCCGCCAATAATATTCTCTGACATACAATATACCACCTAAATACAAAGTTATTGTTATCATACCAAAAATTTATTTATATTTCAACAATTTTAAATAGAATATATATCAATTTATCACACTATAATTATTCGAGGTGATAATTTTGGCTGGTATGAATTTATTTGCTATGGGCTTTTTGGTCGGGGTTGGCTCGGCGGCACCGGGAGTAAGCGGCGGCTCAATGGCAATCGGCTTTGGTATATATGAAAGAATGGTCGGTATTTTGACCGATTTTCGCAAAAAAATCAGGAGCGAACTTGGATTTTTAGTGCCGCTTTCAATGGGCATAGTTGCAGGAGTAGTTGTTTTTTTACTCGGATTAAGTTTTCTGTTCGACCGATATGAATTTTTTATGCGATTTTTATTCGCGGGGGTTATGCTTGGCACCTTTCCGTCGGTCTATTCGGCATCGGTAGCGCAAGGGTACAAGGGGCATTATCCGATTATCTTTATTGTGTCGATGTTGATTTCATTATTCGGTTATCGGGCGATTGGCGGCAGCTTCGGTAGCCAAATCACGCCGATTATTGCCTTTGTATGCGGAATTATAATCGGTGTCGGGACGATTATTCCCGGCGTTAGCTCGTCGGCGGTGTTAATGGCGCTCGGCTTATACAAGCCGCTCATTTCCGCTATGGCAAAATTTGAAATACTCGTAATAATTCCCGTGATAGTTGGCTTTGTGATAGCCGTTGTTTCACTGCTTAGGGTGGTAAAATGGATGTTTGAGATGTGTCACGGCGAAATTTCGTTTGTACTTTTCGGACTACTCGGAAGCTCGGTCGCGGCAATAGTACCACGGATAGAAAAAATCGACTTGCCACTTTTGATAGCCGTAGCGCTATTTATTTCGGGTGCAATCGCATCCTATCTTTTTGGCAAAATGATGGCGCAAAAATCCTGTGATTGACAGGGCAAATAAGGTGGTGTAAAATGAACTGTAAAGGCGGTGAAAATATGGCTGACGAAAAATTTATCAGAACCGAAATGCTGATTGGAAAAGAGAATTTAGACCGACTAAAAGATAGCCACATTGCCGTTTTTGGCATTGGTGGAGTCGGCTCATATACGACCGAGGCATTAGCGCGTGCAGGGGTTGAGCAGCTTACCCTTATTGATGCCGACACGGTAAACGAAAGCAACTTAAACCGTCAGCTTATTGCCACCGTAAACACGATTGGTCGGAAAAAGGTCGATGTGGCAAAGGAGCGTATTCACCAAATAAACCCTGACGCAAAGGTTAATGTTTATCCCATCTTTTTTGATGAAGGAACAATGGGCGAAATTGATTTTTCGGGCGTTGATTACATCGTCGATGCTATCGATAGCGTAAAGTCAAAGGTTGCGCTTGTCATCCTTGCCAAGGAAAAGGGCATTCCGATTATCAGTTCGATGGGTACGGGAAATAAGCTTGACCCGACTCGATTTGAGGTTGCCGATATTTCAAAGACGAGCGTTTGTCCTCTTGCCCGAGTTATGCGAAAGCAGCTTGGACTTCGCGGCATAAAGCATCTCAAAACCGTCTATTCAAAGGAAGATGCCATTACGCCGACATCGGTCAGCGATGAAGATAGTTCACGACCGATACCCGCAAGCATTTCATTTGTGCCGAGCGTTGCAGGACTGATTATTGCTGGCGAGGTTGTAAAGGACATTTGTGGTATATAGTTTAAGAACATAAAAAACGAGCCGTTATTCATCACGGCTCGTTTTTTCTTGCTTACTGATATGTTGTTTCAACACCATGTTGATATATTGGGATAGGGACCGATCATCTTTTTCTGCTTCATTTTTTGCTGTTTCCAGAATATCGCTGTCAATGGTAATGCTTATTTTTTCTTTTAATGGTCGCAATTCTATCACCCCTAAAATAAATTTTAAATCTAGAGACTATTATAAAAAGAAACCGAGATAAATATTGACAAGTGAGATAAAGTAGGATAAAATAGTTTAGCAAAAAACCTAGATTTTAACAAAAAAAGTTATAATTTTCCTTTTTTATGGCCGATTTGACGTGTTTGGAAATTTGTGTAAACAGTTTAGGGAAGTAGTTTAATGCTAAATTTTATTTTTGGAATAGTAGTCGGTGCAGTGTTTCCCTTTTACTCATTTCAATTTCAGCGTTAACGATTTGAGAGATAAGGGGACGCGGGATGAATAACATTAACCAAGATGTAGTTTTTTTAATAGCAGCAGTAGTGCTTTTGTTATTGTTTGTTATTTTAATTGGACTTATTCAGTTTTATAACGAATTTGTAGCCGAGCTACAATATCTTAACAGCGAAATTGAAAGAACTGACGGAGACGAAAGGGCATACTGGCTATCGCGAAGACGAAGATTATGGCTTTCACTCCTTCCATTTGTAAAATATTAAACACACAAAGTTTTCACAAACAATACTCATTGAACACCGATTGCTATTATGTTATAATTAAATTGTATAATAAATAATTTTTTAGCAGGTGTAATATGAATATTATTATTTGTCTGGATGATAAAAACGGCTTGCTTTTTAATCGCCGTCGTCAGAGCAGGGATAACGTTTTGTGCGAAAGGGTGGTTGCCCTCTCGTCTCAATCGACCTTGTGGATGAATGAATATTCGTCATCTCTTTTTTCTGCTGAATCGGTGAAGGTGGATTCCGATTTTCTCGAAAAGGCGGGGAAGGGCGATTATTGCTTTATCGAAAATGTTGATTTCACGCCCTATTTAAATAAAATTGAAAGAATAATAATCTATCGTTGGAATAGAGTTTATCCCTCGGATACGGTATTCGACGATAGCGTTTTGACCTCGCGTACACTTATGGGATCTACCGATTTCGCAGGATTTTCACATGAAAAAATTACGGAGGAAAATTACGAATGACAAAGCTGAAACAGATTAGACTGATAGTCGCGCTGATATTTATTATCGCATTATTCACCTCATGCGATGGCGGGACGGCTTTGTCGTTGCCGTCGTCCTTTGACACAGCTCCACAGGTGTCGGAGGACGATGTTTTTAGTGCAGGTAGCGTGTACGAATCTGCTCCTGAATCCAGCCGCGAAACCGATAATGTAACGGCAATCAACAGTATTCCTAAATATGATGGTAAACACGCGTATATCGCGATAAATGATAACACGCCCGAGTTTACTGACGCCGAGCTGGTTACCGACTCGTACGAAAGGTATTCGTCCCTCGACAAGTTTGGCAGATGTGGTACCGCGATGTCCTGCGTGGGACGGGATATAATGCCTACCGAGGAGCGTGGATACATCGGCTCGGTCAAGCCGAGCGGCTGGGTAACCGCAAAGTACGACATCGTTGACGGAAAGTATCTTTACAACCGATGCCACCTAATCGGCTATCAGCTTACGGGCGAAAATGCTAATGAAAGAAATCTTATCACAGGTACACGGTATCTAAATATCGAGGGAATGTTACCCTTTGAGAATATGATTGCCGACTATGTGAAGGAAACGAACAATCACGTTATTTACCGCGTAACACCCATTTTCAGCGGAAGCAATCTCGTATGCGACGGTGTTCAAATGGAGGCGATTTCGGTCGAGGATAACGGCGACGGAATATGCTTTAACGTATTCGCTTATAACGTTCAGCCGGGGATAAAGATTGACTACGCCACCGGTAGGAGTTGGCTCGATAGCGAGACCGCAACCTCGTCAACCGCCGACGAAAATGAAACCGAGTACGTCTTAAATACCAATTCAAAAAAGATTCATCGACCAACCTGTAACAGCGCAAAGGACATTAGCCCGAAAAACAAGGCAACCTCGACTGAATCAAAAGAAGCACTCGTAAACAAAGGGTATTCGCCCTGTAAAATATGTAATCCATAAAATGAAATAAATATAACGTAAACCGCTCTTTTAAAGGAAAAAAGAGCGGTTTATTTTTATAAAATCTATGCTTTTGTGTCGCAGTAAATACAGCGATAGATACCATTTTCCCTGTCGGTCAGACGGAAAATGTGATGAATATCCTGTTCGGTTGAGGTGATGCAACGCGGATTTTTACAATGGAGAATATCTGTGAGCTGCTCGGGAAGGTCAATGTGCTTTTTTTCGGCAACCTTTCCGTCACGAACGATACAAACAGTGATATTAGGGCTAATGAAACCGAGGACATCAAAATTGATTTCGATGTCGCAGTCGATTTTGATAATATCCTTTTTGCCCATTTTGCTGCTCGATACGTTTTTGAGAATTGCAACGGTGCAATCGAGCTTGTCCAAATTGAGCATATCGTAAATCTGCATGGCTTTGCCGCAGGTGATATGGTCAATTACAATGCCGTTTTTAATCGAGTCAACCCTCATTATTCTACCTCCAAAAGCTTCAGGATGAGCGCCATTCGGATAAATTTGCCGTATTTTGCCTGTCTGAAATAGCTTGCGCGTTTGTCGCTGTCAACCGCGGTCGAAATTTCGTTTACGCGGGGTAGCGGATGCATAACAATCATGGTTTCTTTCGCGTTTTTGAGTTTTTCCGGGGTGAGAATATAGCTGTCTTTTAATCTGAGATAATCCTCTTCGTTAAAGAAACGCTCACGTTGAACTCGTGTCATATACAGAATATCGAGCTTTTCCATAGCATCGTCGAGTGAGGTTGTCTGCTCGCAAGGAATGTTATTCGCCCTAATGTGAGTATCCATAACATAGCTCGGCAGTTCGAGTTCCTTCGGCGAAATGAGGACAAACTTGATACCGCTGTATCGTGAAAGGGCGGCAATCAGCGAGTGAACCGTTCTACCGAATTTTAGGTCACCGCAAAGTCCAACCGTCAGGTTGTCGAGACGTCCCATTTCTCTTTTTATGGTGAGCAGGTCGGTCAGCGTCTGGGTCGGGTGATTGTGACCGCCGTCACCTGCATTGATAATCGGTACGTCACTCTTCATCGAAGCAACCAGCGGAGCGCCTTCCTTCGGGTGACGCATTGCGATAATGTCGGCATATCCGCCTACAACCGCAATCGTGTCCGAAACGCTTTCTCCCTTTGCCGACGAGCTTGAATTAGCTTCCGAAAAGCCGAGTGCGTTACCGCCAAGCTCCATCATAGCCGCTTCAAAGGACAATCTCGTTCTCGTTGACGGCTCAAAGAAAAGGGTAGCAAGCTTCTTGTATCGGCATTTTTCGCGATAATTGTCGGGATTGTCGATAATATCGTTGGCAATGTCGATAAGCTGCTCAATTTCACTTGTGGAAAGATCCAATATATCTATCAGATTTTTCATTATTTTCCTCCGTTTATCCATCCTTCATCCGACGGATTATTACGGAAAGCAATCAAGCGGCTGACGTCTTCAGACTTGATATAGCTTTCCTCAGCTGCGATTTCTGCGATTGTGTCAAAGTTTGTTAAGCTAACGTTTTTAACCTCTGCTGCGGCAAGACGGTCGATACCCTTCTGCATGCCGTAGGTAAAGATGCTTACGATACCGAGTACCTCGGCACCTGCTTCACGGAGTACGTTTACTACCTCGATAACGCTGCCGCCTGTCGAAATGAGATCCTCAACAACGACTACCTTCTGTCCCTTTTCGAGCTTGCCTTCGATCTGGTTTCCGCGACCGTGGTCCTTTGCTCCCGAGCGAACGTAGCCCATCGGCATATCGAGAATGTGCGCGGTGATGGCTGCGTGAGCGATACCTGCTGTCGATGTACCCATAAGCACCTCGGCATCAGGGTATTCGCGCTTTATTGTCTCTGCGAGGGCGTTTTCAACGTCGTTTCTTACCTTCGGAGCGGTGAGGGTGAGACGGTTGTCGCAATAAACGGGGCTCTTGATTCCGCTTGCCCATGTAAACGGCTCGTCAGGACGGAAGAAAACCGCCTTTATCGAGAGAAGATCCTTTGCAATAAGCTTTTCTGTATTATTCATATCAATTTTCCTTTCAGTCAACAAATTCGCTTACACAGCGTTCATAAGCGGCAACAGGATCTGCTGCTGCGGTGATGGGACGACCTACTACAATGTAGTCGGAGCCGATTTCCTTAGCTCTGGCGGGGGTGGTAACGCGTACCTGGTCGCCTATATCTCCGTCGGCAAAGCGTACACCCGGAGTTACGGTGACGAATTCGTTTCCGCAAACCTCGTGAACCTTTTCAGCTTCGAGGGGAGAGCAAACAACGCCGTCGAGTCCTGCAACCTTTGCGCATTTTGCATAGTGCATTACAACCTTGTCGAGCGGCTCGTTGATGAGCAGGTCGCTCTTCATTCTTTCTTCGCTTGTCGATGTCAGCTGAGTAACAGCGATGAGCATCGGACGGCTTCCGTCCTCGCGAGTGAGTCCCTCGATAGCGGCTTCCATCATGGCAACCGTACCCGAAGCGTGAAGATTACACATATCAACGTCCAGACGGGACAAAACGCTCATTGACTTTTTAACCGTGTTGGGAATATCGTGAAGCTTTAAATCGAGAAAAATCTTATGTCCTCTTGCCTTGATTTCGCGGACAATGTCGGGACCTTCGGCATAATAAAGCTCCATACCAATCTTTACAAAGGGCTTTTTGCCACCGAATTTGTCTAAAAATTCGAGAACCTCTTTCTTTCCTGCAAAGTCGCAGGCAACTATAACGTCCTTACCCATTAGTGTGCGCCTCCTATTATTTCACTTAATGAATTTAAGTTGTACTTTGCCATTTCTTCGGGCAATTTTTCAATAATTTCCTTGCAAACAAAGGGATTGACCAGGTTTGCCGCACCGATTTGAACGGCTGTGGCACCTGCAAGCATCATTTCGATAACGTCCTTTGCCGTCGAAATGCCTCCCATTCCTATAATTGGAATTTTCACCGCGTCATAAACCTGATAAACCATTCTGAGCGCTACGGGGAGAATTGCACTTCCCGAAAAACCGCCCATTTTGTTTGCGATAATCGGCTTTTTGGTTTTGAGGTCGATTCGCATACCGAGCAGGGTGTTTATCATACTGATTCCGTCGGCACCTGCGTCCTCACACGCCTTTGCAATTTCAACAATGTCGGTCACGTTGGGGCTAAGCTTGATATAAACCGGCTTTGTTGTAACCGCTTTGACCCTTTTTGTCACCTCGGCTGCCATTTTAGGGTCGGTGCCGAAGCTCATTCCGCCGTTATGCACGTTGGGACAGCTGATATTGACCTCTAAAAGGCCGACCTGCTCCTGACTATCGAGTATCTGGCAGGTTTCGGCATATTCGTCGAGCGAAAATCCGCCCACATTTGCAATAACCTTTTTCGAAAAGCATTCCTTGAGCTTTGGAAGCTCCTCGCTAATAACCTTTTCAACACCCGGATTCTGAAGTCCGACGCTGTTAATCATTCCTGCGGGACATTCAGCAATTCTCGGTGTCGGGTTGCCGAATCTTGCTTCGCGAGTAGTACCCTTGAATGAGAAGGAGCCGAGGCAGTTGATGTCATAAAGCTCTGCGTATTCGTAGCCGTAACCGAATGTACCGCTAGCGGGAATAATCGGGTTATCGAGTACCAGTCCGCTGAGCGAAACCGATGTATCTACCATATAATCTCCTCCTTTATAAGTACGGGACCATCCTTGCAAATTCGCTTGTTGGCGTACTTTGTCTTACACGAGCAGCCCATACAAGCACCGAATCCGCAGCCCATTCTTTCCTCAAAGCTGAGCTGACCCGATGTCTTGCTCACCTTGTAAATTGCCTTTAACATCGGCTCGGGACCGCAGGTGTAAAAGAAGCTGTAATCAATGTCACTCATAGCGTCGGTGACAAAGCCCTTTATCCCGTAGCTTCCGTCGACCGTTGTAACGTAAACGTCTGCGCCGAGTGCCTTAAATTCATTTTCGTAAAAAACATCGTCGGCACCGTTGAAGCCGAGAATTACGGTCGGCTTTTTACCTTCCGCAACTAGTTTTTTGCACAGGTTGTAAAGGGGAGGTACGCCAACACCACCGCCGAGCAAAAGCGGTTTTTCTCCCGAAAGGGAGGTGTCGTATCCGTTACCGAGTCCGGTCAGAATATCGAGCTCGGTTCCATTTTCGTATCCGCTCATTGCCGCGGTACCTTCACCGACGGTTTTGTAAATGAGGGTAAGCTCATTTTTATCATAATCACATACCGAAATCGGTCGGCGAAGATAGAATCCGTCGAGCTTGATGTTTACAAACTGTCCCGAAGCGGTAATATCATCGGTGTTACCCGAAAGGACCATTTTGAAAACGTCTTTTGCGATTTTTTCCTGTGATTTTATCACAAAAATTTCTTGTTTCATACTTTTCTTCCTTATGAGTCGATTGTCGAAATGCAGAGTGTAGTCTCTTCCAGGACGTCGAGGAGAATAGCAACCGTGTCGAGTGAGGTGAAGATATTCACGTTGTTTTCGGTTGCCAAGCGGCGAATCTGTCGTCCGTCGTCAGCCGTTGTTTTCGAGCGGCTAATATCGCTTGTGTTGATAATGTAAGCGATGTGTCCCTGACGGATTGCCTGCGGAATTTCTTCACTGCCTTCACTGATTTTGGCGAGAGCGTGTGTGCGAATTCCATTAGCTTTGAGGAATTCGGCTGTACCGCGTGTTGCCTCGATGTTGAATCCGAGATTGTAGAAACGACGGATAAGCGGCAATGCCTCGTCCTTGTCCTTGTTCGATACGGTGACAAAAACTGTACCGTAATTTTGAAGTTTCATTCCCGATGCCTGAAGCGCCTTATACATAGCGCGATAGAATTTATCGTCATAGCCGATTGCTTCACCGGTTGACTTCATTTCGGGTGAAAGGTATGCGTCGAGTCCACGAATCTTATTGAAGGAGAATACCGGAACCTTTACGTACCAGCGCTTTTTCTCCTCGGGATAGATGTCGAAAATGCCCTGTTCCTTCAAGCTTCTGCCGAGAATAACCTCGGTCGCAATATCAGCCAAGCTGTAACCGGTCGATTTTGAAAGGAAGGGAACTGTTCTGGATGAGCGGGGGTTAACCTCGATGATGAAAACGTTGTCATCCTTGTCAACGATGAACTGGATATTGTAAAGTCCTACTATACCGATGCCGAGACCGAGCTTTTTAGCATACTGGAGGATTGTACCCTTTACCTTGTCCGAAATGCTGAATGTCGGGTAAACGCTGATTGAGTCGCCGCTGTGGATACCCGTTCTTTCGACAAGCTCCATAATACCGGGGACAAATACGTTTCTGCCGTCGCAAATGGCGTCAACCTCGACCTCTTTACCTACGATATACTTGTCAACGAGTACCGGCTTGTCCTCGTCAATTTCAACCGCGGTTTTCAGATAGTGACGAAGCTGTTCTTCTGTTCCGACTATCTGCATAGCTCTGCCGCCGAGAACGAAGCTCGGTCTGACGAGAACGGGATAACCGATTTCTGCAGCGGCTTTTACACCGTCCTCGATAGCGGTTACCGCCTTGCCTTGCGGTTGGGGAATATTGAGTTCTTTGAGTATCTTTTCGAATGAATCTCTGTTTTCTGCTCTTTCGATAGCGTCACAGTCGGTGCCGATAATTTTTACTCCGCGCTTTGCAAGCGGCTCGGCAAGATTGATTGCAGTCTGACCACCGAGGGAAGCGATAACACCTTCCGGCTTTTCCATTTCGATAATGTTCATAACGTCCTCGGTTGTGAGCGGCTCGAAATAGAGTTTGTCGGCGGTTGTATAGTCGGTCGAAACGGTTTCG
>JAFOCB010000060.1 GCA_017381515.1 Clostridia bacterium
AAGGTCAACCGTATTCTTCCACAGCTGGTCAAACCAGTAGGGAGAATCCTCCGGCTTACAAACGACAATCATTTCCTGCTTTTCAAACTGGTGGATACGATAAACGCCACGCTCCTCTATTCCGTGAGCTCCTTTTTCCTTTCTGAAGCAGGGGGAATAGCTTGTCAGCGTGTAGGGGAGTGCCTCCTCCTTGTTAACCGTGTCGATGAATTTACCAATCATGGAATGTTCACTCGTACCGATTAAATAGAGGTCCTCGCCCTCAATTTTATACATCATTGCGTCCATTTCGGCGAAGCTCATTACGCCGGTAACAACGTTTGAGCGAATCATATAGGGCGGAATGCAGTAGGTGAATCCGCGGTCAATCATAAAGTCGCGCGCATACGAAATTACAGCCGAGTGCAGACGAGCAATATCACCCATCAGATAATAAAATCCGTTTCCTGCAACCTTTCTCGCGCTGTCGAGGTCGATTCCGTCAAAGCTTTCCATGATTTCGGAATGGTAGGGAATTTCATAATCGGGGACAATCGGTTCACCGAACTTCTCTACCTCAACGTTTTCGCTGTCGTCCTTACCAATCGGTACAGAGGGGTCGATAATCTGCGGAATGGTCATCATAACCGTCTTGAGCTTTTCTTCAAGCTCACGCTCGATTTCTTCAAGTTCAGCCAAACGAGCGGCATTTGCGGCAACCTGCTTTTTTGCCTCCTCGGCTTCGTCCTTTTTGCCCTGAGCCATCAGCGCGCCAATCTGCTTCGAAATCTTGTTTCTCGATGCGCGAAGCTCGTCGGCTTCCTTTATAGCGGCGCGGAAAGAAGCGTCAAGTTCGATTGCCTCGTCAACGAGGGGAAGCTTATGCTCCTGGAACTTGTTTCGCATATTCTCCCTAACGATTTCGGGATTTTCTCTCAAAAATTTAATGTCAATCATGGTTTTTTACCGTCCTTTATTCTTTTCTCGCAAGGAGATTTGCGATTGCCGTAAGGTCGTCCTTGCCGTAAAATTCAATCATTAAAACGCCCTTTTTCTCGGTTCCGTCAACCTTTATCTTTCGGCCGAGCGAGTTTTTAAGCGCGATTTCGGTTTCTTTAAAGAATGGGTTTTGCTTTGTCTGTTTTTTGGCGGGTTTCTTTTCGCCCTTCTGCTTCGAAAGGGCTTCGATTGCCCTTACCGTTGCGCCTTTTAGCGCCATTTCTACGGCCAGTCGGCGTGTTGATTCGTCGAGCGGAATCATTGCTCTTGCGTGACCGACCGAAATGTCACCTGCCGAAACGAGAGCCAGAGTTTCCTCGTCGAGAGAGAGCAGTCGCAGTGCATTTGCCACGACCGGACGCGATTTTCCGACCGTTTCGGCAACCTGCTCCTGAGTAAGCTCGTAGCTTTCCATCAGGTGACGGTAGCCGAGCGCCTCTTCAATGGGATTGAGGTCCTCGCGTTGCAGATTCTCTATCAGCGCGATTTCGGCACATTCGCGGTCGTCAAGCTCCTTTACGATGACCGGCACCGTTTCGAGCCCTGCCATTCGACTTGCTCGCCAGCGTCTTTCACCCGCGATAATCTGGTATCCTAGGTCGCCGTAGGGACGCACCGTAATCGGTTGCAAAAGTCCGTGTTCTTTTATACTGTCGGCAAGCTCGCGTAAAGCCGCCTCGTCGAATTCTTTTCGCGGTTGTGCGCGATTTGGCTCGATTTCGCTGAGCCGAAGCTCGATTAACTGGTTGGAATCGGCGGCATTCTCACCGAACAGGGTGCCAAGCCCCTTTCCAAGCCCTTTTTTGATGGTAGCCATTGTTTTCCTCCGTTTATTTGGTCGGCTAATTCACTATCGAAAAAAGCCGCTACGTTCACTTTCTACTTATCTTCAAAAAAGTCCCGAAACCCTTGATTTCAATGGGTTTTTCGGTATTTTCGCCCGTTCTATTTTATCCCGTTTATGAATTCCTCGGCAAGTGCGTTATATGCGATTGCACCCTTTGACGAGCGGTCAAAGTACTGAATCGGTTGACCGAAGCTGGGTGCTTCCGAAAGGCGTACTGTACGCGGAATTGTGGTGGCAAAAACCTTTCGCGGAAAGAAGCGTTTTACCTCGCCGACAACCTGTTGAGTAAGGTTGAGTCGTCCGTCGTACATGGTCAGCAGTACCCCTTCAAGCTCTAAAATCGGGTTGTACCTCTGCTTTACCAGACGAATGGTTGACATTAGCTGGCTAAGTCCTTCGAGGG
>JAFOCB010000061.1 GCA_017381515.1 Clostridia bacterium
ATACAGATTGAACCGCCGCCGATACCAACCTTTATAAAGTCGGCTCCGCAATCGGCAAGGAAGCGGAATCCTTCGGCGTCAACAACGTTACCTGCGCCAATCTTTACACTGTCGCCGTAGGTTTCGCGTACCCATTCGATTGTACGCTTCTGCCATTCAGAAAAGCCCTCGGACGAGTCGATACAGAGAACGTCTGCACCAGCAGCAACGAGTGCGGGAATACGCTCGGCATAATCGCGGGTGTTAATTCCTGCGCCGACAACATAACTCTTGTTAGCATCGAGGAGTTCTCTCGGATTCTTCTTATGCTGGTCGTAGTCCTTGCGGAAAACGAATGAGCAGAGGCGTCCGTTTTTATCAACAATAGGAAGTGAATTGAGCTTATTATCCCAGATGATGTCATTAGCTTCCTTGAGGGTGGTGCCTTCGGGAGCTGTAACGAGCTTTGAAAGCGGAGTCATAAAGGTTTCGACCTTTTCGTCGCCGTTCATACGGCTAACGCGGTAGTCACGTCCGGTAACGATACCGAGAAGCTTACCCTCGGCAGTACCGTCCTCGGTAACAGCAACGGTTGAGTGACCTGTGCGCTCCTTGAGTTCGAGAATATCGGCAAGTGTCTGATCAGGGCGAATATTAGAGTCGCTCTTTACAAATCCTGCTTTATATCCCTTTACTCGTGCAACCATAGCTGCCTCGTCCTCGATAGACTGTGAGCCGTAAATGAAGGACACACCGCCCTCCTGAGCAAGTGCTACTGCCAGACGGTCTCCTGAAACCGACTGCATGATTGCCGAAATCATCGGAATATTCATTGTGATTGACGGTTCTTCACCCTTCTTAAATCTAGTAAGAGGAGTTTTGAGCGAGACGTTATCGGGGATACATTCGCTCGATGAATAACCGGGTACCAAAAGGTACTCGTTAAAGGTGTGTGACTGTTCCTTGAAATAATAAGCCATAATATTCTCTCCCTTTGATTTTTTACAAAAAATCATTATTTGAAAATCCATATTATCGGCCGTACAGTCCATCTTTGTATAAAACTACCCTTTCAAAAAAGATAGGGATAAATGTCTATACAAAAATAGACAGAGCTACCCAATCTCTCTTTTAAAAAAGGTAGTTCTGCCCAGACGGTCGGCAATAATATAAAATGTTTTCCGTTTCATTGTGTTTAATCACATTCCGTCAGTAGCGGAAAACCTTGTATAATAGTGTAACACATCATAAAATAACAGTCAATCATTTTTTTATTATAAAAATAAGCCATCATTATACCAATTTATTGTACAAATTGAACTGATAATGAATGGCTTATTATATTAAAAATACTTACGTAGCGGAAAACGGTCAACGAAATCAAATCCTTTTTCGAGTAAAGCACCATAGGCGCTTATCAGTCGGCCGTTAACCAGAGCGCAGATGAGGGTGCCGATGCCTATTCCTTTGAAATTACCAAAGCCGAAAAAGGCAAAGGACATTACCACTGCCAAAACCAAACTCATAATGTCATAAATCGTTTTTACAACACCAAGCTTCCAGCCAAATCTTTCGGTCGTCTCTTTTACAAACAGCTCGTAAACCTCGGCCGAAAGATAGGTATGGAACATAAATGCGACTCCAAGCGCGGTTGTAAACAAGCCGACGAGGTAAAATACAATTCTGACCGCGAGATTGATTTCGCCCAAAAAGGTAAACAGATAAAGGCATCCGTCAAGCATCATTCCGTAAAGCACGGCGGTCAAAAAGGATAAAAGATATGTAAACTTGAACCTCCGTACAAATACTATCAGCAAGATAAGTAAAAGCGCCTGAAACAGATATTCTGCCATACCGAAGGTCATAAAGCTGAAATATTCAGCCAATTTTAAATTCATCAGATATGCAGGAGCTATTATCATCGAAAGTCCGAAGTCCGCTCTTGTCATAAGTGAAGCACCAAAAGCCAAAAGCACAAGTCCCATAATATAGGACGCTTCACAGTAAAATTTCTTTTTCATCTCTATCATACCTCAATTAAGCAATCCTTAAAACATGAGTCCTGTAATAATTCCTCCCAAAACGCCGAAAACATAAAGCAAAGTGGTAATTACAATATTCTGGCGCACATTTTTATTAAGGCGGAAAAGAACGATAAGTCCAACACCTGCATTGGTCATAAGTCCCGACATCATCGCTCCGACCGAAATCGCTTCGCCAACGTAAAGATTGGTGATAAGCACCGATGCCGAGCAATTCGGAATCAGTCCTATAAGTCCGACCGTCATTTCGGCTAAAATCGGCTTATTAAGCACAAAGTTTTTGAGCACGTCTTCGCCGCCGTAAGCAAAAATGAGATTGAGTGCAAACGAAATGATAAAAATCATCAGCAGCACCTTTAACGAGTGGATAAGGGCTGATAAAAAGATATTCTGCTTATGGCAGGAACAATGTTCCCTCTCGCAAAGGCTGTGAATCTCTCCATGTGCGCAATCTCCGTGGTGATGGTCGTGCTTCTTTTTACGATAGAAAATATCGACGATAAAGCCAATTACAGCGCCGCCGAGGAATTTGAATAACAGGATTTTCAGTATTGTTGATATTTCGATTTTTGACGAAAGGAGTATGGGTAACATTTCGTCCGAGGTGGCAATGAACACGGCAAAAACTGTACCAAGTGCAACTATTCCTGCGGCAAAAAAGCCAGCTACCGCTCCCGAAAAGCCACATTGTGGAACAAGCCCGAGTAACGAGCCGGCTATCGGTCCCGCTCTGCCTACCTTTGAAACGATACGACAGGTCCTTTCCCCTGCGCGATGCTCAAAAAGCTCCATCAGCAAATAGGCAAGATAAAGAATCGGCAGCATCTTTATACAATCGATTAACGCATCCAAAAAGGAGTCAAGCATCATATCACATCCATTGATTTCATTTATCACCAGGTATGATACCAAATTTATCCTCAACGGTCAAGAAAAAGCAACCAAATGAATAAATGGTCATATATTAAACTATTCCGCGACCGACAAAGCTTTATAGCGCGAAAAAGAGCATTTGCTATCACAAATGCTCTTTTTAAATCTATGTTAACTTTTTAATTAGCGGTCATACCGCCCGTTTTCTTTTTGGACTCACCCATTTCAAAGTTATTTGAGTTTAATTATAACCGGTCTTTACCGTTTAATTAGTTCTTTGGACTCACCCATTTCATTATATTTAAAGGGTCTATTTACTTCGGTCTAAACCGTTTTAACTTTTCTTTGGACTCACCTTTTCGAAAATTATTATTTTTTCGTTAACGTGGTTCAACCACCTATCTAGTTCTTTGGACTCACCCTATAATTTTATTTTGCTAAAAATTGTGATTCACAGTACATCGGAATCATTCCTTTCTTTTCTTCGAGTTGCTTATTAGCTTCTCTTCTGTTCACCTATAATATAGCACATCTTTTTATGCTTGTCAACACTTTTTTTCAACTTTTTTATTTTTTTTAGTATATTTTAAACAAAGTAAAAATCTATTGACTATTTACTCGATTCGGGTTAAAATAAAAAGGGAATGCGCTAAATCTAGCCGAAAGGATTTGATATAAATGGCTGAAATAAAAGATTTTTACAACCAAGAAGTAAATGAAGAGGAAAATTACACACCCGACCTCATTTCTCTCACCGACGACGAAGGTAATGAATACCAGTTCGAAATACTCGATCAGATTGAGTATAACGACGAGCGTTACCTTGCTCTGATGCCGCAGTACGACGACCCGCAGAAGATGATTGACAGCGATGGCGAACTGGTCGTATTAAAGGTTATTGTCGAGAATGACGAGGAGCAATTCGAGGAAATCGAAGACGATGAAGAATACGAGGACGTTGCCGGTATCTTTATCGACCGACTCCAGGATATGTTCGAAATTACCGAGGAATAATATACAGGTAAACGAATATAATTATAACGTCTACCCTGTTCGTGAATAATTCGTCTTTTATAACCCTACAACCTTTATTATAGGGAGTCCGGCTCCGACGTTCGGGATTGCAGGCCTCCCGCTACCGTTTTACACGGTAGCGGACGTTGGAAGCGCAAAGGCGTCGGGAGGACACCCACCTGCTTATAAGCAGGTTATCAAAATTCGATATACGGCAGGGTGGATCAACTTATAACATTAAAAAAGCACCAAAAGCGGAAAACTCCGTTTTTTGGTGCTTTTATTTTGATTAAACTTTTAATACGCAAACTGTCCGTTGCCGATAAATTCACGGATGAGGGATTCCTTTGGCACGCGGTCGAGCGAAATCGGCTCGATTGCCGTCAATGCCGCTATCATATCCTCGATTTTTTCATCGGGTGGCAGCTGCTTTAATTCGTCGAGAAGCAAATCCTTGTAAACTCCGACCTCGTACTTTATAAAGGTATCAATATCGTGAGTTGCTCGGTGCTTAAATGGCATAATGAAATTATTTTCGCCACGCTGGACGCTGTCAAACATTCTCAACGTGTGGTCAATCTTTCTGCCGCGATAGATTTTGTCGCGGAGCATTCGGCGCATTAAACGAATTTTTTCGGGATGAAGCAAGCTATCATCGTCAAAGGAAAGTCGCGTTCTGACGCTGATATAAATGCGCGTGGTGTGGCTATCGTCAAAGGTGACTACCGACGGATTAAGGGCATGGATTCCTTCGAGGATTACAAGCTCGTTTTCCTTTCGTTCGAGAATCTCGTTGGTAAGATGCCTTTGATTGGTCGAAAAGTCAAATCTCGGCAATCTAACGGGGATTCCTTTTGAAATTGCGTCGAGCTGAGCGTTCAAAAACTCGGAATCCACTCTTTCGGGTGATTCAAGGTCGAGCTTATGCTCGTCGGCTAACTTCCTCTGTTCAGAGGTAAGGGAGAAAAAATAATTATCCATCGGTAAGGTATGGGTGCTGTAACCCCAGTTATCCAGTATGCTTTCGAGAATTTTTGCCGTGGTAGTTTTACCGCTGCCGGACGGTCCCGAAATGAGAATAATCGGACGTTCCTTTGAATTATCGCGAACCTCCGCAGCTATTTTCATTATATTATCGTAATATTCCTTATCCCCGCTTTTGATAAACTCGGAAAGAGAATGGTTTGTAAGGTTATTTAATTCGCTGATTTTAATTTGCATAAAGCACCTCCGCTTTATTCGTCAGGATAAAATAATTATATGACGAATTCGGGATTATATAAACTGACTTTCATACATTTTTGCGTAAAAGCCGTTCTTCTTTATAAGCTCGTCATGACTTCCCTGCTCGATTATATTGCCGTCCTTCATAACGAGGATAATATCCGCCTCCATAATGGTCGAGAGTCGGTGGGCAACGATGAAGCTGGTCCTGCCCTCCATCATGGTTGAAAACGCCTTTTGAATTCGTTGCTCGGTGCGGGTATCAATCGACGATGTCGCTTCGTCAAGAATGAGCATCGGCGGCAAACAAAGCATTACTCTGGCGATGCACAAAAGCTGCTTTTGTCCCTGGGACAGATTGCCGCCGTCCTCGCCGAGAATGGTGTTGTACCCGTTTTCGAGGCGTTTTATGAAACTGTGAGCATGTGCTGCCTTTGCCGCGGCAATTATTTCCTCATCGGTTGCATCGGGCTTTCCAAAGGCGATATTATCGCGAACTGTACCCTCGCTGAGCCAGGTTTCTTGTAGCACCATACCAAAATTTTTACGCAAGCTCTTTCGCGTGAGGGAAAGAATCGGCTTTCCGTCGACAGAGATTTCTCCTCCCGTGACGTCGTAAAAGCGCATAAGCAGATTGATAAGCGTGGTTTTTCCGCAACCTGTCGGTCCGACTATCGCAACTCGCCTACCCGGCTTTACGCTCAAATTGAGATTTTCGATAAGCTTCTGCTCGGGTGTGTATGAAAAACAAACGCTATCGAGGTCAACCTTTCCGCTGACATTTTCGAGCTCGGTTGCACTCGCGTCGTCGGAAGTTTCGGGTTGCTGCTCGATGAGTTCAAATACTCGATTTGTGCAAACGAGTGCGTTATTAAACTCGGTTATAACGCCCGAAATTTCGTTAAACGGCTTTGCGTACTGGTTAGCGTAGCTTAAAAAGCAGGTCAATGCGCCGACGGTAATCGCTCCGTTAGCCGCCAAAAGTGCGCCTACGAGAGCAACACCTGCGTAAACCAAGCTATTGACAAATCGTGTACCGGGATTGGTAAGTGACGAAAAGAAGGTAGCTTTGAGGGTGCATTTTTCGAGCTGGTCGTTAATTTTGCCGAATTTTTCGAGATTTTCGTCCTCGTGAGAGAATGCCTTTACAACCTTTTGATTGCCGACCATTTCCTCGATAAAGGCGGTCTGCTCTCCCCTGATTTCCGACTGTTTCTGAAACATTGAGTAGGTGCGGGTGGTAATAAACTTTGCCACCAGCATCGAAAGAGGTGTAAGCAGCACAACGACGAGGGTAATTCGTACGTCAATTAAAAGCATGAAAACAAGCGTACCCAAAATGGTGATTACACCAGTAAAAAGCTGGGTAAGTCCCATAAGCAATCCATCAGCAAACTGGTCAACGTCGGCAATAATTCGACTGACAGTTTCGCCGTGGGAATGAGTGTCGATATACGAAAGGGGTAAAATTTGCATCCTCTTAAACGCTTCGTTACGAATATCGCGGACAACGTTAAAAGTAATTCGGTTATTAAAAATATTCATCAGCCATTGAAGAATGGCGGTGATGGAAATGATTACACCGATTTTAAGAAGGATTGAGCCGATACCTGCAAAATCAACCTTTCCCTTTGACACAATGAGGTCGATCGCGTCACCGATAAATACGGGGACAAGCAGGGTCAGTACCGCTGATACTGCGGCAAAAAGCACCGATAACGCAAGCAGATATTTATATCTGCCAATATACCGCATTATCTTTGAAAATACGCCTTTTTTAGATGGCTTGCTCATTTCTCCACCCCCTTCTTAAACTGGGAATGATAAATTTCGCTATAAATGTCGCAGGTGGAAAGCAGCTCATCGTGAGTGCCGATGCCTACGGCTTCGCCATCGTTGAGGACAATAATTTTGTCTGCATTCATTACCGATGATGCGCGTTGCGAAACGATAAAGACCGTCATTCCGTCGGTCGATTCGGCTATTGCCTTTCGCAAGGCGGAGTCGGTAGCATAGTCAAGGGCAGACGAGCTATCGTCGAGAATTAGTACCTGCGGCTTTTTGACAAGGGCTCGCGCGATGGTAAGCCGCTGACGCTGACCGCCCGAAAGATTACGTCCCGACTGCTCAACCAAATGGTCAAGTTTATCGTCCTTTTTCATTACAATATCAAGTGCCTGAGCCGTTTCGAGCGCGGCATAAATATCGTCGTCGGTGGCATTTTCGTTACCCCAAAGGATATTTTCGCGAATGGTACCCTTGAAAAGCACCGCCTTTTGCGGTACGACGGCAATTCTTTCGCGCAGGGCTTCGGTACTCCATTCCTTTACGTTAACGCCGCCGATAAGAAGCTCTCCCTCGCTGGGATCGTAAAAGCGCGGAATCATATTGACAAGCGTACTTTTGCCCGAACCGGTACCGCCGATTATTCCCACGGTTTCGCCCTTTTTGACCGAAAAGGTTATGTTCTGCAACGAATTTTCTGCCGCACCTTTGTATTTAAGCGACACGTTTTTTAACTCGATAGTACCTGCGTCGTCTGATACAATGGGATTTTCACGCTCGGTTTGGATGCTTTCGATTTCAAACACTGACTGTATTCTGTTTCCGCTTGCTACCGATTTAGTTATATTTATAATGAGGTTAGTTAGCTTTATCAGCTCAACCAAAATTTGCGACATATAGTTATAGAGTGCGATAACTGCGCCCTGGGTAATTATACCCGTTTCGACGCGAATGGCTCCCGTGTAAATGAGGGCAATTACCGCCAAATTGATTATAACGTAGGTAAGCGGATTCATAAGCGCGGAAATTCTACCGACGAACTTTTGTATTTCGGTTAAAGTATTGTTTCGCTCCTCAAACTCGTCTACTTCACGATTTTCGGTGCAAAAGGCACGTACAACCCTTGCCCCCGAAAGTCCTGAACGGGTTAATCCGACGACTCGGTCGAGACCGCTCTGCACCTTTTTATAAAGCGGAATTGAAACAAGCATTATGCCGAAAACAACAATCGACAGTATCGGAATAACTACCACAAACCACAGTGCCGCCTTTGCATCGACGGTGAATGCCATTATCAATGCGCCGAAAACAATAAATGGTGAGCGCAAAAAGAGACGGAGGGTGAGATTTACTCCCTGCTGAACCTGATTTATGTCGCTGGTCATTCGGGTAATAAGGGTTGACGTGCCGACAGTATCAAGCTCGGTATAGGACAGACGGCCAATATGCTCAAACAAGGCAAAACGCACCTTTGATGCAAAGCCGACGGCTGCCTTTGCCGCAAAATACTGTGCCGCAAGTGTACTCGTTAGTCCGATAAGACCGAAAAGCACCAGCAACAAACTCATTTTTAAAATATAGGAGGTGTTGTCCCCTTTGATACCGATATCGACGATATTGGCTACAATCAGAGGCACCATAAGCTCGAATACGACCTCGAGCATTTTAAAAAAAGGACCGAGGATACTTTCCTTCCTGTACCCTTTCATAAAACGCAGTAATTTAAACATTCCGTTTACCAACCTTTTTTGGCAGTTGATTTTTTACAAATATAAGTATATCATAAAAATTGGATAATAAAAGCATTTATTTTATATATTAGATAAATTACATAGAATTTAAGCAAAAAACACTTGAAAAATAGCGGCAAATACTGTTATGCTATCAGTGTATAAAATTCCCTTTCGGTAGGAGATAAAATGATGAAGGATATTGACGCTGTTAAAAATATTCGTCTGTTTCTTTTCGACATGGACGGGACACTTTATATTGGCAACCGCCTATTCGATTTTACAAAGGAATTGCTCGAAAAGATAAGAGAAAGCGGTAGCAGATATTTATTTATGACCAATAATTCGTCAAAGAGCGTAGACGATTATGTGAAAAAATTAAAGGGGCTCGGCATAAATGCCGTCAGGGATGATTTTATCACCTCGTCTCAGGCAACTGCCCTTTATTTAAAGGAAAACAGACCGAACGACCGACTTTACGTTTGCGGTACCGAATCGCTCAAAGAAGAACTTAGAGGCGAAGGATTTATTATCACCGAAAGCATCGAGGACACCGACTGTATTGTTATGGGTTTTGACACCGAGCTCACATTCAAAAAATTAGAGGACCTATGCAAAATCCTTTTGTCAAAAAAGGTTGGATATATCGCGACCAATCCCGACCTCGTTTGCCCGACCGAATACGGCAGTGTGCCCGACTGCGGCTCGGTATGCGAAATGATTTATAACGCGACCAAAATGCGACCCATTGTAATAGGCAAACCGCAACCCGAAATGCCACTTATCGCGATGAAAAAATACGGCGTTGATAAGGCGGAAACGGCGGTTATCGGTGACAGAATTTATACCGATATTAAAAGTGGAATTGCCGCAGGTGCTTTATCCATTCTGGTAATGAGCGGTGAATGCGACAGACAGACACTTGATAATTCGGATATTAAACCCGATTTGGTAATCGACAGCGCAAAAGAAATTCTGGATATATTAAAATCATAACTCTTTTAGAGGTGTATTATGCGTAAAGACATTCTGTTAAACTCACGATGGAAATTTCATAAGGGAGATATTGAGGTACCCTACCCGACCTCGAAGGGGCCGGTATATTCCCAGTCAAAGACCAACAGAAAGCTCATCGGTCCTGCTGCTCACGAGTATTATGCGGAGCCCGACGGATACAGCTTTGGCGACAAGGAAATTAAAAGTGAGGGCTGGGAGTGGGTTAATCTGCCCCACGATTACATAATCGACCAGAATCCCGACGAAAAATCAGGAAACAACGCTACCGGCTACTTTAACTACGATAACGGCTGGTATCGCAAGGGGTTCGAGCTTGACAAGGAATATGAAGGAAAGCGCATCACCTTTTTCTTTGAAGGCATTGCGGGAAAGGCAACCCTTTATATCAACGGATGTCTGATAAAGCATAATTTTTCGAGCTATAACAGCTTTGAGGTTGACGTTTCGGACTACGTTTATTTCGACAGATGGAACGTACTCGCAATATACGTTGAAGGCACCGACTTTGAGGGTTGGTGGTATCAGGGCGCGGGTATCTATCGCAACGTACATCTGGTCATAACCGAGCCGATTTCAATCGACCTGTACGGCGTATATGCACCGAGCAAAAAAATTAGCGACAATGAATGGCAAATCGACCTCGAAACAACCGTCAGAAACGACGGATACGAAGGTAAAGAGGTAACTGCGATAAGCAAGATTATTTCGGTTAGTGGCGAAGTGATTGGTAAAGCCGAGGCAAAAAGCTTGACAGAAGCGAGAGAAAAAACAACCCTCACCTATTCGGCAAGGGTGACAAATCCGCTACTTTGGGACACAGAAAATCCCAATCTATATACGGTTGAAACCATCCTTTTTGCTAACGGCGAGGAAATAGACAAAAACGAGACAAGAATCGGTTTCCGCACGGCTGAAATCATCGACAACGGGCTGTATATCAATGGCAAAAAGACCATTATCAAGGGTGTTTGCTGCCATCAGGACTATGGTCTGGTAGGCATCGCTGTACCCGATAATGTAGCGAAATACAAGATTGAACAGATTAAGAAAATGGGTGCTAACGGCTATCGCACGGCACATTATCAGCAGTCGGCGGCTACCATGGACGCTCTCGACGAAATGGGCTTTATCGTGATGAATGAGGCGCGTTGGTTTGAAAGCTCGGATGAAGGAATCCAGCAGCTTGAATCGCTCGTTTTGCGCGACAGAAACAGGCCGAGCGTATTCTTCTGGTCAACGGGAAATGAGGAAAATTTCCACGTAACCGACATCGGCAGACGCATTCACCGAGCAATCTATTCACGTATTAGAAAATTTGATAAGCAGCGTTTTATTACGGCGGCTCAATCGGTTTTCCCCGAGCGGTCAACCATATTTGAATACTGCGATATTCTCGGTATCAACTACAATCTCGAAAGCTATGACAAGGTACACGAAATGTATCCCGATAAGGCGATTGTTGCCTCGGAATGCTGCGCTACGGGAACAACACGCGGCTGGTACTACGATTCCTGCGCCGACGGGTATATAAAGGACAAGGACCGCAACACAAACTCGTGGTTCAAGGGCAGAGAGTTTACCTGGAAGGAGCTTATGTCAAAGGACTATGTCATTGGCGGCTATCAATGGGCTGCCGTTGAGCATAGAGGCGAAGCCGTATGGCCCTTTATCTGCTCAAAGTCAGGAGCACTCGACCTATTCCTGCAGCAGAAGGGTGCATTTTATCAGAACAAGTCGCATTGGACGAATGAGCCGATGGTTCACATTGTCCCCCACTGGAATCACTTTGGGCTGGAAGGTGACGAAATCGACGTACCCGTTTATACCAACTGTGACGAAATCGAGCTTATCTTAAACGGACGTTCACTCGGCAGAAAGCAAATCGAAAAATACGGTCACGGCGAATGGCTTGTTCCCTTTGAAAAAGGCGAACTGAAAGCAATCGGTTACAAAAACGGAAAAGAGGCGGCTTCCCACACGCAAGCTACCACAAAAGAGCCGAAAAAACTCACTCTCACCCTCGAAAACAAGGTGAATGCAGGCGGAAAGGATATGGCAATTTTCACCTGCGAGTGCATAGATGAGGACGGAAAAATCATTCCTACAGCAAGTGAATTCGTTAAATTCCACGCTACCGAGGGAGCAAAAATCATCGGCACAGGAAGTGGTAACTGCGACCACAATAAAGTTACTCTTCCCGACCGAAAAATGTACGCAGGAAAGATTGCGGTAGCGGTACTTCCTGACGAGAACTGTGATAAATTCACGCTATACGCTACAAGCGAGAATTTAGGCACGACAAAGATTGAAATTACGCTAAATTAGGCAAAAAGCGACCTTTATAAACAAAGGTCGCTTTTTTAATGCTAATGTAAAATTTTAAAAATATATGGTAAAATGATTATATATGTAGTATAATGTGTGTAAATTGTATTTTTAAACTAACATAAAACGATACGAGGTTATTTTTTTATGAACATTATAGTTGTAGGTTGTGGAAAAATCGGCACAACAATTATATCAAGCTTGGTTGCAGAGG
This sequence comes from Clostridia bacterium, assembly GCA_017381515.1. Taxonomy (GTDB): domain Bacteria; phylum Bacillota; class Clostridia; order Oscillospirales; family Acutalibacteraceae; genus UMGS1976. The sequence continues at coordinate 12,204 of JAFOCB010000061.1, forward strand.
GACACAACGTTGTCGCCATCGACAGCAACCCCGATATAATCAACGAAATCACCAATTTATACGACGCAATCGGTATCTGCGGAAACGGAAACGATTGCGATACCCTGAGCGAAGCAGGGATCGAAAAAGCAGAACTTTTTGTCGCTGTTACCGGCTCTGACGAATTTAATATGCTCAGCTGTTTCCTTGCCAGAAGAATGGGCGCAAAACACACAATCGCGAGAATCAGAAACCCGGAATACAATGACCAGGATCTCGTATTCTTGAAAAAGCAGCTTAATCTTTCAATGGCAATAAACCCCGATTTACTTGCCGCTCAGGAGATTTTCAATATTCTCAAATTGCCCTCTGCCGCCAAAATCGAGACATTTTCACGTCGCGACTTTGAAATGATTGAGCTGAAATTAAGACAGGAATCGGTGCTTGACGGCGTTAGCTTGATTGAACTGAGAAAAAAATATGACGTAAAGCTCCTCGTTTGCGTTGTTCAGCGCGATAACGAGGTATTTATCCCCGATGGTAGCTTTGTACTCAAAAGTGGGGATAAAATCGGCATCACCGCCACCACAAGCGAAATTCTGCGCTTCCTGAAAATGCTAGGCGTCATGCAAAAACAGGCACGTAACATCATGATTCTCGGCGGAAGTCGTACGGCATACTATCTTTCAAAAATGCTGATGGGCATCGGAAACACCGTAAAAATCGTCGAAAAAGAGCACAAGCGTTGTCTCGAACTTTCCGAAACCTTACCGAATGCCGTTATCATAAATGGTGACGGCGCAGGTCAGGAGCTTCTCAATGAAGAAGGACTCAGCTCCATGGACGCCTTCATTTCGCTGACGGGAATGGACGAGGAAAATATACTTATTTCATTCTATGCCGCCGCTCAAAACGTACCGAAGGTTATTTCGAAGGTAAATCGCGACGAATTTATATATCTGGCGGAAAAAATTGGTCTCGACTGTACCATTTCGCCAAAGAATATCATTTCGGACATTCTAGTCAGATATGCCAGAGCGCTCGAAAATTCGCTCGGCAGTAACGTTGAAACCCTTTATCAGATTATGGACGGAAAGGCAGAAGCGCTCGAATTCAACATTGTAGCCGATAGCGCAGTTACCGAAATTCCGCTCAAGGATATGAGAATAAAGCCGAACACTCTGATAGCAGGAATTATGAGAGGAAGAAAGATTATCATTCCTTCCGGTGACGATATGATTTTACCCGAGGATAAGGTGGTTATCATCACCTCCGGCTATAAACTCAACGATATTACGGACATTCTGCTGTAAAGGCATGGTTTAGTATTATGAATCGTAAAATGGTTATTTATTTAATAGGCCAAATGTTAAAGGTTGAAGCGGCACTAATGGCGCTCCCTCTTATCGTTTCGCTTATTTATAAAGAAAATTGTTATCTCGCCTTTTTAATCGCGATTGGAATTGCGCTCGGACTCGGATTTCTGATGACAATTCTATTCCGACCGAAAACACGCGTTTTTTATGCAAAAGAGGGCTTTGTAATCGTTGCTCTGGCTTGGATTGCGATGTCGCTAATCGGTGCAGTTCCATTCGTAATAAGCGGTGAAATCCCCTCGTTTGTGGATGCCGTTTTTGAAACGATAAGTGGATTCACCACCACCGGCTCGTCGATTGTGCCCGACGTTGAGGCACTCAGCAAGGGAATCCTTTTCTGGCGCAGCTTTACCCACTGGATCGGCGGTATGGGCGTACTTGTTTTTGTCCTCGCGATAATGCCGAAATTCAGCGACAGGTCAATTCACCTTATTCGCGCCGAAATGACGGGTCCGATTATTGGCAAACTTGTACCGAAGGCAAAGGACACAGCAAAGATACTTTACCTAATCTATATCGCGCTGACGGCAATCGAAACGATATTCCTCCTCTTTGGCGGAATGGATCTGTTTGAAAGCGTGGTCTATTCATTCGGTACTGCGGGTACAGGCGGCTTTGGCATAAAAGCAAGTAGCGTCGGTGATTACAGCTCCTACTGTCAATGGGTTATCACGATATTTATGCTACTTTTCGGTATCAACTTTAACCTGTATTATTTCCTGCTTCTGCGTAATTTCCGCTCGGTATTTAAGAATGCCGAATTGTGGGTTTACATCGGCGTCGCAACCGTAAGCACGGGAATAATTACCGCGAATATTTTATCTAGATTTGACGGATTTTTTGATGCGCTCAGACACGCTGCATTCCAGGTTTCGTCAATCGTTACGACCACGGGATACGCAACCGATAACTTTGACAGTTGGCCCACATTGTCAAAGGGAATCCTCTTTTTGCTATTATTCATCGGTGGCTGTGCGGGTTCTACCGCCGGCGGACTCAAAGTATCGCGCGTACTGATTTTGTTTAAGATGATGCGCTCGGAACTGCACAAGATGCTTCATCCCCGATCGGTAAACGTGGTGAAAATGAACGATAGGCAGATTGACGACCAGACGTTGAGAAACGTTGGTGTATATTTTGCAATTTACATCGTAGGCATATTTGCAACCTTCTTTATTCTGTGCTTTGAGCCGTTTGATTTCGAAACAAACTTCTCTGCCGCGGCCACCTGCTTTAATAACGTAGGACCGGGTTTCAGCTTGGTTGGCCCGTCATTAAACTTCGCCGAATATTCCGATATTTCAAAGATTGTTCTTTCCTTTGCAATGTTGTTCGGCCGACTCGAAATTTTCCCCTTACTGATTGCACTTTCGCCGTCAACCTGGTCAAAGAAATGATAAAAAAACAATCACCCTGTTACCGAACAGGGTGATTTTGTTATTCAAAAAAATAAAAGTGGTTTCTGCTATAAATGAAAGGTACGTCACCCCTTTGGCTCGGTCACCAATCATATCTCAGAAACCACTGATATTATAATATCACAAAATAAATAATATTGTCAACCATACATACTTTAAACAGACCGAAAAGCAAGCATATTACTAATTACAATAAATAATATTTTGATTTACAAAGAGATAGGATTGTGGTATTATTATGATATATACCCTTTTTGAAAGGAACGTAAATGAATGAGTAAAAGGTCATCTGCGCAGAACGAAAAACTCTATATAAAGGCAAAGGAACTTGCCATCAAAGGGCTAAATGAAACTGTATCCCCTTATAAAAGACGTCCAAGCATATTCTATAAATTAGACCATATTATGTTATACGGTGGCACGATAATTAACATTATTATTTATCTGATCAATTATTTTGCACTAAATTTGAGACTCGAAATCAATTCCTCGAAAGCCATCGACGTTGCTCAAACCACTCAATTCCGCAATATGTCGCTGATTGCGGTAATTTTGCTCGGAATTGCTATAATAATTACGGCATATAAATTCGGCAAGGATAAATGCTATCTCTTTTCCTTTTTAGTTTCGCTTGGCGCAATTGTACCCATGACCACCTTTTTCCTGCTAGGAAAAACCAGCTTTGAGCTTTATCACGGTTTGCTCAAATACTTTTTAGTGTATTTCGGAGCGACCATACTTTCACTAATCGGGTATTGTCATATTTGCTACGTTATTGTGAAGGAAAAAAGAGCCATTAACAAAAAATATGACGATATTTTGCAGTCGATTTATGAGCAGAATAAAAATATCGAAAACGGTATCATGACCACTGCCGATTGGGAAAAGGCCATCGACGACTATATAAACAATCCCAACGGAAAAGAGAAGCTCAAAAAGTCGCTTCGCAAAAAAGAAGAAAAAAATAACGATGATTAACAAAGGGGTTACCTTTTAAAATGTTTTGGAAGAAGAAAAATAAAAAAGCAGAGGTTGGGCACAGAATGGACCCCGACGCAATATGGGTAATACGCCAAATCAGTTCAAAGCGCTTTGCTTCGGTCACCGAGCTGGGCGAAAATGGTGAAGAAAAAATCATCGCCAAATCGGGCTGTGTTAACTTCACCGCCGACGATCACGTTACCATTATTTCCGACGGTAGCGAGACATTTCGCTGCACGGTGGAAAGCGTACGGGCAAGTCTCCTTATGAGCGGAAACGGTGTACGTATCGAGGGATACGACGACGATGGCATAAAGCACAAGGTTATCGGAATTTTTACCAAAATGAATTAAGGACGGGTTATTTTATGCGCAAACTGGTTATTTTTATTATTGCCGCTGTGATGCTTTTTTCGCTCACGGCGTGTGACGGTAATACTGTAAATAAAATTACC
>JAFOCB010000011.1 GCA_017381515.1 Clostridia bacterium
CTTTGCGATCACGTTTGCCATGGTAAAGGTTTTGCCCGAACCGGTCACACCGAGTAAGGTTTGCTCTTTATCACCGCGCAGGATACCCTCCGCCAGTTTTTCGATCGCTTGCGGTTGGTCACCTGTGGGCTGATATTCTGAATGTAAAATAAACTTGTCCACTCGGCTTCACCTCCCTGTAGAATTAGCAAAAACTAACCCAGTTTATAAGCATATATTACATTATACTACAAAAATATATTTAAGTAAACAAGTCAACCGATAGTTTTTTTAAAAAAATCTGTTTCCAAAAAAGCAAAAAATCCCGTACACCGTTTCGTGTGCGAGATTTTTTTAAGTTAGCGGCTGTCTTTATGAATTATCTCTAACAATTCTTCAAAGGTTACGAAGCTGTACCCGTGATTTTTGAGCAGAGCGATAAGCTGCTCAATGTGTTTTCCGTAGGATTTTATGCCGTATTGCAGATAATACTGGTCGTATGGCTTTAACCCTTTTAAAAAAGGGATTTTCTGCGAGGTAAGTTCAAACGGATGCAGATAAAAAACATAGTAATCGTTTTGTTTTAAATACTGATTTATCACGTTTTTAATTATTCCCCACGGAGCGAGACGGACGTATCCTCCACCCGAAATAGGGTACGCATTACCCATTATTTTTTGCTTTGAAAGGCCAAATTCGAAAAAATCTCCACAGCGAAAAATATTCTTTGAATATTCCTTAAATCCTTTCAGATTGAGGGCTACGGTGTGTCTGGCTTTTGAAAAGTCGAGATGGCTCGAATCGTATTTGAAACCAAGCTCTTTAAGTATATTGAGCCGATTATCGTCCAAGCTGAAATAGGGAGCGCGAAAGCCGATAATATCAGTGTTAAATAGCTTTTGCAACGAATTCTTTGCTTTCAGAATTTCCTTTTTGAAGGTATCCTCGTTCACGTCCATCGGCGCAATATGCGTGTAGTTGTGAAGCGCAAGCTTATGACCGTTGTCGATGCAACTTTTCAGTCTGTTAATGATTTTTGGCGCAAGCGAGCCGACGGTAAAAAGTGTGCTTTTAATACCGTGCTTGTCGAGTATGCGTATGTACTCGTCAAAGCCGTCCATGAGGTCCAGATTGACGTCTTTGTTATAGTTTGCTATACACTCGGTGTCGCTAAACGCTTCTACATCCATTGTAAAAACGGCATATTTCTTCTTAAACATATCTCAATCCTTAAGAAATTCTATAATAGCGTTATCATATTTTTCGGTGTTGTTTATCCTCAAATGTGAGTGACCGCCCTTATCAAACCATATGATTTTTTTATCAATAGCGGAGCAGTTGTCAAATAATTTTTGCGATTTTTCGGGTATAGAGAATATGTCCTTTTCTCCGTAGAGAAAGAGGATTCTGGCATCTTTTTTTATTTTCTTTATTGCGGAAATGGGCTTATCCTTATAAACGTTAGTCCCTGTGTAATGGTTGATGTGGAGCATAACGAGGTCTAAAACAGGGAACAAGGGACGCTTGTCGGCAATCATGTGACGCTTAAAGGTTTCGCGGAAGGAAACAAAGCAGCCCTCGGTTACGAATCCTTTGACATACGATGGACAATTTTTGTCGGTGATGGCAAAAATACCCGAAGCGGTACCGATACATATACCGTGATACCATACCTCCTTGTTGCCAAAGCGCTCATTCACAAACCTCGACCAAGCGATAACGTCGCTCGATTCCTTTACGCCTATCGTGTTGTATATTCCGTCACTTTTGCCGTGACAGCGCGTATCCACGACCAAAACGTTGAATCCCGCTTTTTTATACGCAGGGGCGAAATAGTATGAATATATCAGCGATTCGCATCTGCCCGGGAGGATGATTATACATCTTTCTGCGCCAAAGTCGAAATATTCGCCAAAGAGCTTGAACCCGTCATTTTCTATTTCAACCTCGGTTATATATTCGCGGTTTTCGTCGGCCCATTTAATGCCCGCGTTCCACATTTCCAGTTGTTCTTCATTTTCGGGTGCGGAGCATACGCGCGACCATTTTTTCGGTTCGGTTCTAACCAGCTGTGTTCGGTAAACCCTTTTTGAAATGGGGTAGGTGTATGCAATCATAAAAATCAAGCCGCTTAATGCCAGCCCTAATGTTACAAACAAAATGATTAAAAATGTGTCCATAAATCCTCCACATAAACGAATAAAATGCAAATAAAAAAACACCATTTTGTATTGTATCATACTTCTTTTACAATTTCACCATTTTTGTCGCAAAAATTCAAAAATTGTTGAAAACCAACTATTTATGTGATATTATAAATTATCGTTATTATATGTGCGGTAATTTCTTTTGGAGGGTACTATGTCTGATTTTGTAATTATACCTGATACCTCGTGTGATTTGACGCGTTCTTTACGCGAAAGATTTGGTATCGAGGACTATTTGGGCGGACTAATATATTTTCCTGACGGTCATAGTGAAGTATGTGACCTCGATTGGGAACGCCACGATCCAAAGACTTTTTATGAGTCGATGAGCGATAAAAAAACCATGTACAAAACTGCCTCTCCACCTACCGGCGAAACTTTAAAAATATTCGAAAAGAATTTAAAAGCGGGTAAGGATATTTTGTGTATAACCCTTTCATCAGCGCTCAGCGGCACCTATCAGGCCTGCGAGCTGGTCAAATCCGAGCTGATGGCTAAATATCCGGAAAGAAAGATAGTCTGCATCGACTCGATGCGCTATTCGACCGCTCTGTCCCTTCTCGTAATCATGGCGACTATGAAACGAGCGGAAGGTGCATCTTTGGAAGAAACGGTGCAATATATCGAAGAAAATAAGCATCGCGTTCATCAAATCGGCCCAATGGATGATTTGTTCTTCCTTTGCAAAACGGGTAGAATTTCTAATTTCAAGGCGTTTTTCGGTACGCTAATCGGTATCAATCCCATGGCCGATTTCAACCGCAAAGGACTTTCCGAGGTTTTGGGCAAGTTTAAGGGGAAAAAGGCGGCATTTGACGCGGTAATTAAATATATGCGCGGCACGGTGGAAAATCCGGAGGAGCAGATTATGTTTGTAGCCCACTCAAATCGTCCTGCCGCGGCAACGCTTTTACGCGATATGATTATCAAGGAATTCAATCCAAAGGAAGTTATAATAAACGACGTTGGAATGTCCTGCGGGTCATCAATAGGCCCCGGTCTTTGTGCAGCTTTCTACATAGGTAGAGAGATAAGCGAAGACATGGTGTACGAAAAAGAACTTATGAACAAGATAATAGAGAATCAGATTTAAAGGGGTAATGTATATGAATAGTTTTGTTGTTTTTGGCGATTCCACCTGCGACCTTGGCAAAGAGATGCGCGAAAAATATGATATAGAATATGTGACAATGAACTATTCGATTGACGACGAGGAATACGTAGCATCGCTTGACTGGGATGAGCAGGGGGCAAAAAAGCATTATAATCTTATGCGCGGTGGAAAGCGAGTGTTTACCACCCAGGTGCCCAAAAATGTTTATTACGACAGCTTCAAGGCGGTATTGGAAAGTGGCAGAGACGTTCTGTATATATCCTGTTCATCGGCTCTTTCCGCATCAATAAACACGGCGATTTTAGTAGCGAAAGAGCTTGAAGAAGAATTTAAGGACGCAAAGGTTTACTGCGTAGATTCGCTCATAAGTTCGCTCGGCCAGGGATACCTTTTGATGCTGGCTTCGCAAAAGAGGGGCGAGGGCCTTTCGGCAGAAGAAACTGCAAAATATATCGAAGAAAACAGATTAAGGGTTAACCAGTGCGGTACCGTTGAATCAATGGAATATTTGCGAAGAGCAGGTCGGGTCAAGGCATCAAAAGCATTTTTCGGCAATCTGTTTGGAGTTAAGCCCATCATCATTTCGGACATAAAGGGGCAAAACTATGCCTACAAAAAGGTTAAGGGTACGACCAATGCACGAGCCGCTATTGCCGACCATATCGTAGATGCGGCAGATGGCGTGTATGACACTATTTTAATTTCGCACGCCGATTGCGAAGCGGAAGCGATGATTTTACGCGACGAAATTTTAAAGAGGGCGGAGTTTAAAGAGGTTATTATCGGTTACATAGGCCCGATTGTAGGTGCTTCGGTAGGTCCGGGTACAGTTATCACCTTCACCTTTGGAAAAGAAGTTACTATTGAGGGGAATGAATAAATAATGCAGCAGTTTTTGGACGGTGAAGTGCTTAATAGCGCATTCACCGTCGGCTACCGAAATCTTAAAAAGAATATGGCTGCAATCAACGATTTAAACGTTTTTCCGGTTCCTGACGGCGACACCGGTACCAATATGGTGCATACCTTTGGCGGTGGACTCGGTGCGGTCACGGCACAGAAAAATGTCGGACTGTATTTAAGGGAACTTTCTCGCGCAGTTTTACTTAATGCGAGAGGAAATTCGGGCGTTATTTTTTCACAGTTTATACGCGGTCTTTATTGCGGCTTCGAAAACAAGGAAACCATCTGCTTTGCGGACCTCGCTTATGCCTTCGACTGCGCTCGTGAAGATACGTATAAATCCATTATATCGCCAACCGAAGGTACAATTTTAACGGTTATTCGTGAAGCAACCGATTATTTAACGGCGAATGCCGATAAATTTGACGATTTTAAATCAGGGTTTGAAGCGTTGCTCGGTTGTATGAAGGATACCCTCGTCAGAACACCGCAAATGCTTCCGGTGTTAAAGGAGGCAGGGGTTGTTGATAGCGGAGCCGCCGGTTTGGTTTGCTTTTTCGAGGGAATGTATGCCTACTTCTGCGGCCTTTCCTTCGATGATATAGACGAGATTGAATTTAATGCGCCAAAGGGCGAGATAAGCGCCTCTTTCGGTCCCGACAGCGTTATGGAATACGGCTACTGCACAGAGTTTGTTTTACAGCTTATGAATGCAAAAACCGATATTAGCAGCTTTTCAAAGGACGAGTTTGTAAAGCCATTGGAATCGCTTGGCGACTCGATAGTTGCGGTTGTGAACGACGGGATTGTAAAGATTCATATTCATACCTTCACTCCCGAAAAGGTGCTGGAATATGCGCGAAAATTCGGCGAATTCGTCACAATTAAGATTGAAAATATGTCGGTTCAGCATAACGAAACGCAGGTCGCACCGCAAAAAGAACAGGTGAAATATGCCATTATAGCGGTGGCTTCGGGTCAGGGAATATCCGACTATTTTTACAGTATTGGTGCATCGTTGATTATCGACGGCGGTCAAACCAATAATCCTTCGGTTGACGATTTTCTCAAAGCATTCGATAGTTTTGATGCGGAGCATATTATCGTGCTTCCCAATAATTCTAATATAATTCTTACCGCCAATCAGGCAGCCGAGCTTTATAAAGCTTCCGATGTTCACGTCCTTCCTACCAAATCATTGGTCGAAGGATATAGTGCGCTTTCGATGATGAATCTCTGGTGTGATACGGTGGAGGAGCTTATCGACGATATGAGCTCGGGACTTTCGACGGTTGTTTCCGCCTTTGTTACAACGGCTACTCGGGATACCAATATTGGCGGCGTCGAAATAAGCAAGAATAATTACATCGGTATAAAGAATAAGGAAATCCTGATTTGTGATCAGGATAGGTTTAAATGCGCTACCGAACTCGTAAGCAATATCATGGAGCAATCGGAAAAAGAGGTAATAATTGTCTTTTACGGTGAGGCGGTATCGGAAGAAGAAGCTAAATGCTTTAAGGATTGGCTCGAGGAAGAATATTCGCTTGCCGATATTGGCTTTATCGAAGGCAAACAGGACGTTTACGACTACATCATTTCTTTGGAATAAGGTAACGATATGAAAAAGATTATTGTTGATACTTTCGGCGCTGACAAGGGTGAGCGAGTTATTATTCGCGGTGCCGCACGAGCTATTACCGAAAGTGATATTTTTCCCATTTTGATAGGGGAAGAAGCGCTTATTCGAGAGGTTATGACCGAGTGCGGTATATCAGATGACCGATACGAGATTATTGCAACGACCGATTATATAACCAATGACGAGCCGGCGACCTGTATTTTCGGAGGCAGGGACGAAAGCTCGATAGCACTGGCGTATAAAAGGTTAAAGGGTGACGATGATTGCATTGCTCTGCTTTCGGCAGGTAATACGGGAGCATTGTTGGTCGGTTCAATCTGTCGTTTGGGTCTGTTGCCGTCTATCAAGTTTCCGTCACTTTGCAGCGCGTTGCCCTGCGCGGGAAAAGAGCTTCTTACGCTTGTTGATTGCGGAGCGGTAATCGATTGCACCGCTAACGACCTTGTCCGTTTTGCAAAAATGGGCAACGTTTTTTCAAAATGCTATTGTGGAATTGAAAGTCCGCGTGTCGGCATTATGTCGGTAGGCAGGGAGGATGCAAAGGGTAATGCTTTGACGCTTGAAACCTTTGCAAAGTTAAAAGAGCTTGACATTAACTTTATCGGTAATCTCGAGGGTAGCGATATGGTGTCCGGATATGCCGACGTTGTTGTAACCGATGGTTTTTCGGGCAATATATTGCTGAAAAATACCGAAGCGGTTGGCCAAAAAGCTCTGGAAATTGTCGAGAGTATCGGCTGCGACAGTCCCGAACTTATCGAAAGGATAAAAGCCGCTATATTGGAAAGGTTTGACTTCAATTCTCGCGGTGCTGCCACTTTTTTGGGTACAAAAAAGCTTGTCGTAAAAATGCACGGCTGCGCTACGGAAGATACAGTAATAATGTCAATAGAGCAAATTCTGCGTCTTGAAAAGGCGGATTTTTCGGCTGAAATGTCGAGGTTATTTGCTAATTAAAAAGAACAAAGACAAACACCAAAAATGTTTGTCTTTGTGTTGTTTTATTCTTTTGTAAGGGATGCAATGAATATCAGCTGATGCAGGAAAAACCTTAACGGAACGCATATCAGATAAACCATATTAAAGTTTATTATCAGCGGAATTAAGGGGAAAATAAGCACTATTAGTTTGCACATAAGCATATAAACAAAGTAGCTTATTATGGTGTAACAAAGGGTTGTAAAATAGTCGCATTGCGGTACGTGCTTGAGAAAAATATACTTTTCAAGAAGTATTCTCAAAAGCAGAGCAATCGCTCCTACGGATGGGACGGTTATTGTTATGTACTGATTTTCGACAAAGAAACCTAAAATTAGTATAAGCAGCTCTGCCGCTAAAAGTGAAATCATAGTCCCACGAGCGAGGGTAAACAGACTTTTATAAATCCTCAAGGTGTCTCTGATGGGGTTGAAATGCGACGATGCATTGTTTTCTATATAAATTGCGTCGATGGGTATGGTTGTGATTTTCAGTCCCATTGTCGCCGCGTAGTACAGAACGTTCATTTCATAATCGTAGTTATTTTTTTCTACGTTTATCAGCCAATCGAGGTTGCTTCGAGCAAAGCCGCGAAGTCCGGACTGATTATCCGACAGGTACCTGTTGGTGAGCAGCGCATACACGATTTTTGAAAGGTCGTTTCCAAAGCGTGAGCGGAAGGGGATTTTACCCTTTCTCTCCCTGACGGTCAGAACGAATTTATTTCCTTTGTGAAGCTGCTCTCTTACTCGAACGGCATCCTCGGGACGATGCTGACCATCGGCATCGCAGGTTATAAAGTGTTTGCATTCGGGTAAACTATCCTTTATATACTTCATTCCTGCTTTAAGCGCTGCGCCTTTACCGCAGTTTTTCTCAAGCGTAACAATATGTGCATTGTTGCTTATTTGGGCGAAAATGTTGGCGTATTTTTCGCCACTGCCGTCATCAACGACAACCAACGAAAAATCATTTTTTGAGAGTTCGTCAACAAGCCGCACTAGTTGTTCATCTGGCTCGTAAGCCGGTATTATGATGACATCCATTAACAAACCTCTTTATTTTATATTCTTTTCTAAAAAATCATTTATTTTACCAATTACTTGGTCATCAGCGGTACCATCTTTTGCAAATAAGATATTGGTATGCCCTGAATTGTTCGGTGATGAACGAATGAAATACTCTGTATTTTCGCCTTTGATTTCGTTTTTGTGCGAAACAATCGAGTATTTATCTATCGGCGTTTCTTCATCGTTTTGACCGTGTATCAATAAAACGGGGACATCACTTTCGGATAAAATTCTGTCGGCGCGAAGATTGACCATCTCGGAGCCAAAAAGCATGGACTGATACAGCCATAAAAATCCGTAGTTTCCGTATGCCAAAGGACCGACATAATTAGTACTTGCGCCGATAACACCCTCCATGGCGCTGTTAATACCGCTCACCGATATAACGGCTGAAACGTTGTAATCGTATGCCAGGATGCAGCAGGCAGCGTATCCGCCGCAACTGTGACCCATAAGCGCAATGTTATTATAGCAAAATCTGTCGCAACTTTCAATATAATCCAGCGTAGATTTAAGGTCGTTCAGCTCCTGTGAAAAGCCGACGGTAGAATCGCCTTCGGAGGTGCAGGTTCCCGTAGCGTCAAAGGCAAATACCGACCAACCAAGCTCCAAAAGCTCGTATATTTGCCACAGATAGTTGTCCGAACAGGCGTTATGACCGTGGGCAAAGATGATGAGAGTATCCTTTTTGCTTTGTGCTGTACTTTCATAAAGGTAACCCGAAAGCAAATTTCCCCCCGAAGGATAGCTGACCTTTTTGCGTGAAGAAATGGTGCTTTTTAAGGTGGCGGGATACTCGCTTACCTTGCAATCGTAGCGAGGAAAAATGCTGTCGTATATCAGCTTTGTGGCCGTAAAGGATACTGCCGAAAATATTAAAATGGCAATAATAATGGTTATCAATACCTTTTTTAGCTTTGATTTGTTTACAGATACCATTATTATCACCGTCCTTTTATCTTTTTAATCAAAGGAGAGAAAGATGAAATTTATTCCTGATTATTCGTTAAATATAATTTCTGAAGAGGATTTTTCTCAAAAAATAGTTGAAATTGAAACAACGCTTGAAAAAATAAAGGTAGCAGGGAGCTACAAGGCGTTTGACGGCATTGATATTGCTTACGAATACTTTTTGTCGCAGAATAGCAAAGCGTCAATAGTTATAGTTCACGGGCTCAGCGAGTTTACAAAAAAATATTATGAGTTTATATATTATTGTTTAAACCAAGGGTTCAATGTCTTTATATACGACCAGCGCTGTCACGGTCTTTCGGGACGATTGACCGACCGAATTGACCTTTTGCACGTGGACAGTTTTGATGATTATGTAGATGATTTGACGAGGTTTATTGATGACGTTGTATTAAAAACAGTGGAAGGACCTCTGTATTTGTATTCACATTCAATGGGTAGTGCAGTTTGCGCATTGTATCTGGCAAAGCACACCGATAAAATAGAAAAAGCTGTCTTTTCCGCTCCGATGTTTGTACCTGTGGTTGATAGCGTACCGCTGCCGATTGCGCGAATGGGCGTTTCTGTCGGACGGCTGTTTTACGGTAATAAGACCAAGTTTTTATTAACCAGTGAATTTGACCCCGATGCACAGTATAAGAGCGATTATTGTTCGAGCAAAGCACGATTTGAGCATAATATGATGATGCGAGTAGAAAATCCGTCATATCAGTCAACTCCGCTGACCTTTGGCTGGGTGCATAACTCGTTAATAGTTAATAAAAAGATATTCAAAAAAGACGTAATAGATAAAATAAAAACACCGATATTACTCTTTTCGGCCGAAAGGGATATGACGGTCGAAAACGAGCCGCAATATAAGTTTGCAAAACGATGCAAAAACTGTCAACTTATCGGTGTAAAGGACACCACACACGCAGTTTTAGCAAGTGATGCCGAAACCTTGACACGGGTTATGAAGCAGACTTTCGATTTTTTTGATTTTTAGCATCCTGTTCGGCCATGCGCTTTGCTTCGTCGATGCCTGCGCGAAGTACCGCTTTAAGCACTCTGAAAACACTCACAACCAGCACGGTTTCGAATTCGTAGTAGCTTTCGTTTCTGTCATAGTCGCAAAGGATTTGCACCTTTTCGCCTCTTTTTCTCACCTTTAAGGATGCGTGTATAAAGCTTACGATAGGATAGACAATAGAACAGCACTGACCATAGTAAATAGCCGTCTGAGCCGCATCCTCTTCGGCGCAAACAACGTTGATTTTCAGCACTTTGACCTTGCAACGCTTTAATAGCCCCAGCAAATGTTTCATCAGACCCAAAATCAGCGAAACGTTTTCGCCCAGCGCGTCTAAAACAGTGCCTTTCTTGGCACTTTCCTTGAATTGTTCTTTTCTCAGACGTTCCAAACCTGATGTTTTTACCAGCGCTTTTACAATGGGGTTGTCGGGATTGGGATTTTCACCATAGGTTTTAAAAAGTATTTTGTATCTGATAATCGCTTCTCCGGTTTCATCCGTTTTGATTATAATGTAAATTGGCAGCAGCAATATTACAGTAATAAGCAGAATGATAAAAGCGATAATACCAAGTAAAATCCACATATCCGTCACCTCCGATGCGTCAATTATTATGCGTCGATAATCAATAATTATAAATAATAAGGGGGAATAAAATATGAATTGGCTATTCGGCAAAATCACCGATATAACCGATGAACAGTATTGTACCGTGTATCACGCGCTTACCCCTTCCAGAAAGGCGCATATCGACCGCATGAAAATAGAGGACGACCGCAAACGCTCGCTTATGGCTACTTTTTTATTAAACAAGCTGCTTTTGTCGGAAGGAATACAGGCGGAGATAGAAACCTGCGAAAGCGGAAAACCCTTTATAAACGGGCACAATTTACATGTAAGCATTTCGCACAGCGACCAAGCGGTTGTCTGTGCTTTGAGTGATACTCCGGTGGGAATTGACGTAGAAAAAATAAAGCCCGTAAGCAAAAAGCTGATTGAGTACGTTTGCACTCGGGCCGAAGCGGCCTACGTCCTTTCAGGGAAGGAGACGGTTGATGAAATTGCCATAAATCGCTTTTTTGAAGTATGGACGGCAAAAGAGGCCCTTTTCAAAAAAAGCGGCGGCAAGGAAAAAAGCATTCGTTCAATCGACACCCTGTCCCTGAAAAAACAAGTGTTTGTAATTGATGATTATTACATTACGTTACTATAAATCAATAATAATAACCAACCTTGCGCGAAAAGATTGCGCCCGTGAACAGAGCAATAATCAAAACGGTTAAAAATACTATTCCTATGATGATCAGAAAACACCAATATGAACGTGTAAAGTTGCGGCGGTTAATATTGCCTCTGTTGAATGTGAAAATGATAAGGAAAATAAAACCGACAATAGGAACGGCAAAAAGAATCTGCAAGCCGAAGTATGACCACGGGCTTAACGGACGCAAATGATCGGGAAGATCATCGACGGTAAGCTGTCTTTTCACCTGCTGCTGGGGCATATAAACCGGTGCAACCGTCTGTTGCTGGGGTGCCGAAACCGGTGCAGCTGTCGGCTGATTATCGACCTCTGCCGCTGCGCCACAGAAGTTGCAGAATTTGGCATTGTCTTCGATTTGTGTGTTGCAATTTTTACATAACATAATTTTTTACACTCCTCTGATTATTTTCGATTTATTTTGAGCTTTTGACGAATTTTATCCCGAACGTCATCTAAAAATGATGATCGACTTTGGCCAAAAGCACATTCGTTTACAAAGTGCTCACAGTTATTATGAAGAATATCGTATCCGCCCTCTCCGATTCGTGAGCGGGCGATTTTTATTATTTCCGAAGGGGTACACATTTTTTTAAGCTCGTCCTTTGTAGGTACGCCGCTTTCCAGAATACCGCCTTTCAAAAAGGTATAAATGTCGGTGGTTAATACCTTGATTTGGTCGGCGGGCTTTCCTACATCGTCGGGGACACCAAACTGAATGATTTCGTCCTCGCTGACAAAAATGCCGTAGTGATAGTAAAAGCTCACCTTTGTTCTTACAATCTGGCCGCTTTTGGGCAAATCAACCGTCCACTCCATTACGATACCTTTTTCTCGATAATGTTTATAACGTCGGCAACCGATTTCATGTCGATAAAGTCGTCGTTGGTGAATTTGATATTAAATTCTTCTTCAACCGCCATAGCCATATATAACAGTCCTATCGAGTTGATAGAAATATCTTCGCGAAGCAGAGTTTCGGGGGTGACAATCGAGGTGTCAATCTGTCCCTCAAAAACGGCATCGCATACCTTTAAAAGTCTTTCGAAAGTGTCCATTTAGTCCTCCGTTTAATCGGCTTTATCGTTAGCATTTTTGCAACGGTTAAGCTCATTAAATAGTGCGTTTGTGATATTGTTAATATCGGTTGTGCTGGGGATTTTTTTTTGACAAAAATCGCGCGGGTCAATGGTTTCGCCAATGACGACGGTGCGCATATTGTACCAGCGATTACACGGCATAATATGCATCGGGATAATAGGTGTACCTGCGCGTATAGCCATAAGCACAGCTCCCGATTTGATGGTGTCAATGTCGTCCTCTCGGTTAATACCGCCCTGAGGGAAAACGGTCAAAAGATATCCTTCTTCAAGCTTTTTAATCGATTTATTGATAGCTTCGATGTCGGCACTTTTGCGGTCTATCTTAATTGCTCCAACCCCTTTTAATAAAAGTGATCGAAGCTTTCCCTTCATTACGATTTCGGCAACCAAAAAATACAGTCGTCTGTACCAAAAGGTTACACCCACTATAAACGGGTCTGCGAATGAGGTGTGATTAGCGGCAACAACGGCTCCGCCTTTTATTCTTTTGCGGTATTTTTCGCCTTCGGGAGTGCGTCGCTTGATGCGTAGTATGAGCGGCAATACGCTGCATACCAGTCGAGCAATATCCATCGGCAAATGTCTAAAATCAAACAGACGATGTCTCTTTTGGCCTATTTCTGATTTTAGCGAATAAATTTTCTTTTCGAGTGCGTCTGTCAGGTTTTGAAGTTGTTCTTCTTCGCTTAGCCCTTCTTTTATGTAATCTGTCAGATAAATCGGCTTTCCTATACAGATGTTTGCGCGCTTAAAAATACCGTAATTACCATCGGTATAAACGGGTACTATCGGCTTATCAGTATTGGTCGCGATGAATGCGGTGCTTGTAGTAAAGGGCCACGGCTTGCCATTTACAGGGAGCCGTCCTTCCGGAAAAATACCTACAATTCCGCCATTGTCCAGTACCTCAATGGAATCGGCCACGAATGAAAAATCGCGACCTTCACGTTCTACCTTTATTCCTCCCCATGAGTTAAGCAGAAAGGAAAAAAACTTGCCTTTGTTATAAAGCACCTCCGCCATTAAGAAGCGAATGGTACGAAAGGGAAAAACCGCTAGATACAGAGCAAAGTCTAAAAGAGATTTATGGTTTGAAACCAACATAAAGGATTTTGGCAGACGTGTTTTCACACCATCTTCTCTGTAAATTCTCGGTTTAAAAAGCAGCATGGCGGGGATATAACCCGTCAGCTTTGTAATCACGAGA
This sequence comes from Clostridia bacterium, assembly GCA_017381515.1. GTDB lineage: Bacteria > Bacillota > Clostridia > Oscillospirales > Acutalibacteraceae > UMGS1976. The sequence goes on from JAFOCB010000011.1 coordinate 13,450, forward strand.
AATAAGTTTATAAACCATTTACTTTTCATACTAAATATTGTTTTCTAAGTATTCGCAAATTTCCTTTATTGTGTAGCGGTATTTATCAGTTTTTTCATAATTGGTAATCGAAAACTTTTCTGACAGACGGGTGAGAATTGAAAAATACTGAATACTGCTTGCACCTAAATCGTAAAAAATGTGCGCGTTAATATCAATGCCGTCAGAATCAATTCCCAGGACCTCGGCAACAATTGCTTTTACGTCTCTGGTAAGCGGCGAATCGTCGCTATTGCACATTTTGGATTTCATATCTGCGAATGCTGTGAGTTTAACCTCTCCGTTTTTTATTTTTTTAATCAGCTGCGCACGGCTTACCTTGATTGCGGTAGGAGGGCACAGGTCATCGGTCGTGAAATAGAATTTTTTGATAGCCATTGTTTTATCCAGGGTGTCGTTAAATGAATAAACACAGCTTTGAATATTCGCGATTTTTTGCTCGGTGATATATTCATTTACCTGAATGACAATGCTCAATTCCTGACCGTTGTCGCCGTCGAGACCTAGTATCGAAAACGCTTTTGTATCAGGAATATCCATCATTTTTTCGATACTGTCGGGATTTATGTTTTCGCCGTTTTCGCCGATGATAACGTCACCTAAACGACCGAGTATAAAGTAATTGCCGTCACGACACTCCATCTTGTCCCCGGTGTTAAACCAGTCGCCGATAAGCTGCTCCTTGCCATTGATGATTTTTTTGGTACAAATGGAGCTGCCTTTTACCTGCAAAATGCCGTCGTTGTCGATTTTATACTCCACCGAGCTGAATGGGCGGCCTATCGAATTTTGATTTCGCCATTTTGGCTTTCTTCTGAGCTCGACCGAGGTTATACCGATTTCGCTCATGCCGTAGCCGTTATAGGTACTGTACCCAATGCCGTTGAGCAGCTTTAATGACGAATCCTTTAAATAGCCGCCTCCGTTAATACAGAACATAACCGATTTGCCAAAAATTTTGTTGGTCACTTCGCCCATGACCGACTTTGCAATTTCGGCACCCATATTCGGAAAAATATTTTGTACCGCGGTGGTGAATTTTAAGCCGCGAATCAGTTTGTTATACTTCTTTTCGCCCTGCTCCTTTGCAGCGGTAATTACACTTTTTTCAATAGTGTGCCATAGCATAGGTACTGCGAAAATATGTGTAACCTTATGTTTTCGGCAGGTTTTGAGAATGGTGTCGGCGGAATAATCGCGCAAAAATACCAATGTTCTGCCGAAAAAGGTGAACCAGAAATATACGGCAAACAAACCGAATACATGATAAAAGGGTAAAAAGGCAAGTTGCTTTAAATATCCTTTGTAGTGCTTTGCTATACGCGGTTCGAGTTTAATAATATTTTCGAAATTGAGTATTTGCTCTGCAATCTGGTATCCCGTATAGAAGCAAATGACTTCGTTCATCGAGGTTGCCGAGGACGAAAAAGCCAATTCGTTTTCGAATTCGTTTTCGGGTACTGGAATACCGCCATCAAGCGATGAAATTAAAATGCACTCGGTGTCGAGGGATAATTCCTTGGAACAAACCGTGTGCTTGATATTAAGCGTCTTTAATATGCTGTTTGTGAGCGAATCCGGATAACGAAGATTTACCAAATACGGTCTGTTACCACTTTTGAGAATGGCCCAAAAAGCCACAATCCACTCTGGCGAGTTATCCATAGCCAACGCTACGTAATTGTGCGTTGCGCCAATTTTTTGATACAGACCTGCGGCAGCTTTTTCTACCTTTTTTGCGATTTCGCCGTAGGTTTCCTTTTTTATTCTGAAACCATCGGTATATTCGCATAAAATATTGTTTTCGCTTCGGAACATTATTTCATAAATGTCCCGAAGCGTTTTGTTTGATGATTTTAAAGCATCTCGATTATAACGGATGATTTTTTTGAGATGTTTATTCATTTTAGGCGTTAGCAATCATTGCAAAAAATGAGATAAACAAAGCTGCAGCTGTGATAATGATGCCTGCCAAGCCCAAGGATTTACCCGTGCTGCTGAGCTTGGACTGGTCGC
>JAFOCB010000062.1 GCA_017381515.1 Clostridia bacterium
ATCGGGCGTTGACCTCGGTCACGTTGATCTTAATCAGTTCACCTCGTCCGAGACCGAGCCGGATACACCTTTTGTCGATACCTCGCCCAACGTGATAAAGGGAATCGATTTTGCTTCCCTGAATGACAAGACGGACGACGAGGATATTATCCAGCTTAATAATTACTTTGCCGCACAGTCGGGGACAAATAAGAATGAATATACCGGCTATTTTAAGGATAAGAATTTGATTGTCCTCTGTGCCGAGTCGTTTTCGCCCTATTTTATTGACAAGGAGCTTACACCGACGCTTTATAAAATGGTGACGGGCGGCTTTGTATTTAAGAATTATTTTAATTCCTGGCCGAATACCACCACAAACGGCGAATATTCGCTCTGTATGGGAATGTTCCCCGATATGAGCCGACACAAGTCGGACGGCAGCTTTAAGCATTCGGCGGATAATTATTTGCCCTACTGCTTCGGCAATCAGTTTAAGAATATCGGCGTAAACACCTACGCTTATCATAATTACAAGGGTTCGTACTATACTCGAAAAGAGTCGCATCCCAATATGGGCTACGATGTGTTTAAGACCATGGGCAACGGAATGAAATTCACTACCGCGTGGCCTGCATCTGACCTCGAAATGATGAAGCAGTCGGTCGACGATTATATCAACGAGGACCGCTTCCACGCGTATTATATGACATTCAGCGGCCATTACCGCTATTCCTTTGACTCGAATCCCATGTGCGCTCGTAACAGAAGTAAGGTAAAGAATCTCAAATATTCAAATGCGGTAAAGGCATATATTGCGTGTAACCTGGAGCTTGAATATGCGCTATCCTACCTCTTTGAACGCTTGGAGGAGGCAGGAAAGCTGGACGATACTGTTATCGTACTCGCTTCCGACCATTACCCCTACGGACTGACCAGCAGAGAATATAACGAGCTTGCAGGGGAGGAGATTGACACCACCTTTGGCAAGTTTAGATCAAGCTTTATTTGTTACAATTCGGCTATGGAGCCGATCGAGGTCGAAACTCCTTGCTGTAATATCGACATTCTGCCGACCATGCTCAATCTTTTCGGACTCGAATACGATTCGCGTCTGATTACAGGTACCGACGTTTTCTCTAACGGAAATCACGTCGCAATCCTGTCGAATAAGAGCTTTATCACCGACAAGGTAATGTACGACGCGGTGAAGGGAAAGACAACCTATCTCGTCGACGAGGACAAGGTACCCGAGGGCTATATCGACGCCATGTTGCAGGTTATCACGAATAAGATGTCGGTTGCGACAGTAATTCTCAATAACGATTACTATCGATTCGTTTATGAAAATACGATAGGTGTAAAATAGCATACATTATATAGAGAGCTTCTTTTTGCGGAAAAGGGGCTCTCTTTTTTTGTGAGTTTGCGGTAGGCTAATGGTCTGTTTTAAACGGACATTTTCGGTGGTAGGGCGGCTTTTTTGCCCGACGAGATGAAAAAATCAAAAATCGCGAATGAGCAAAATGGAGAAAAACGGAGAAAATAAGAGGAAAACAGAGATATGTTTTGACAAATTAAAAAATCGCATATTTTGTGTTGACAAGGGGTAAAAGGTGTGTTATCATAATCAGCGTCATTGAAAAAAAGAAAAATTTATTTGGAGGTAATCACAATGTCAACTTATATGCCAAACGCTGCGGCTATCGACCGCAAGTGGTATGTTATTGACGCCGCAGGCAAGCCGCTCGGCCGCGTTGCTGCTCAGGCTGCTGTTCTTCTCCGTGGAAAGCATAAGCCGGTTTTCGTACCCCACGTTGATTGCGGTGATCATGTAATCATCATCAATGCTGCAGAAGCAGTCCTCACAGGAAGCAAGCTTGACAAGAAGTACTACTATCGTCATTCTGGCTACATCGGCGGACTCAAAGCTACTCAGTACCGTACACTCATGGCTACAAAGCCGGAGCTTGCTATGGAACTC
>JAFOCB010000063.1 GCA_017381515.1 Clostridia bacterium
AGTTAGCGTTTACGCAGTAGAACAGTAATTTTATCTTATGACCTTAAAAAGTCTCGGGCATACTATGTCCGAGACTTTTCTTTTAAAGGAGAAACAATATGTTTGCAGATATTGCGACAATATTCGTAAAGGCAGGAAACGGCGGCGACGGAGCCGTCACCTTTCACCGCGAAAAGTACGTTGCGTCGGGTGGACCTGATGGCGGCGACGGTGGAAAGGGCGGCGACATTATATTAGAGGTCGACGATAATCTCTCGACTCTCGCCGATTTCCGATACAAGCGTAAATATTTTGCCGAAAACGGACAAAAGGGAAGCGGTGGTCGTTGCTATGGCAAATGGGCACCAAACCTCACCATAAAGGTACCTCGCGGTACGGTTGTTTATGACAATGCGACCAATCGACTTATTGTCGATATGTCGGATAAGGAATCCTTTGTATTGGCAAAGGGCGGAAAAGGTGGTTTTGGCAACATTCATTTTGCTACCTCAACCCGTCAGACACCCCGATTTGCAAAGGCTGGAGCACCCGGCGAGGAATACGAAATCCGTTTGGAACTGAAATTGCTTGCCGACGTTGGTTTAATCGGTTTCCCGAACGTAGGAAAATCGACCTTGATTTCGGTAGTATCAATGGCAAAGCCAAAGATTGCGAATTATCACTTTACCACGCTTACACCCGTTCTGGGCGTTGTTCGAATGGATGAAGAAAATTCGTTTGTAATGGCTGACATTCCCGGACTTATCGAGGGCGCAGGAGAGGGCGTAGGACTCGGTCACGAGTTTTTGCGTCACGTTGACCGTTGCCGATTGCTCGTTCACGTTATCGACGCTTCGGGAAGTGAAGGTCGCGATCCCATCGACGATTTTGAAAAAATCAATCGTGAGCTTGCCGTTTTTGACGAGGAACTTGCCACCCGTCCGCAGATTGTCGCCGCTAATAAATGCGATCTCACCGACGAGGACAAAATTGCCGAATTAAAGGAATATTTTGATAAAAAGGGAATACCCTTCTTTCCGATTATGGCACCGATTGCCGAGGGAACGGACAAGTTAATCAATTACGTAGCCGCCGAACTTGCAAAGTTGCCGCCCATAAAGGTTTACGAATCGGAGCCCGAGCCCGAACCCGACTATTCGAAAAAGACCGAACGCGATTTTTCTATTCGCAAGGAGGACGGAGTTTTCATTGTCGAGGCACCGTGGCTGCTTAAGGTTATGGAAACCATCAATCCTAACGAATACGATTCGCTTCAATATTTCGAGCGTGTGCTTAAAATGAGCGGAATTTTAGCCGCTTTGGTAAAGGCAGGCGTTCAGGAGGGCGACACGGTCAGCATTTACGACGTCGAATTCGATTACGTTCCCTAATTTTTGTGGAATTTAAAAAGGAGCTATACTAAAAAATGCCCGAAATGACCAATCCCAATCATCTGAGTCCTCTCACACTCGCGTTTATGGGTGATGCCGTTTACGAAATTCTCGTGCGAGAAAGCATCGTGACCGCCGCCAATCGCCAGTCAAAAAAACTGCATAACGAGTCGATAAAAATGGTCAACGCCTCAGCGCAGGCAAAGGCGGCAGAATTCATTTTTGACCACCTCACCGACGAGGAAAAAGCGGTTTACAAGAGGGGAAAGAATGCTCACGTCGACCATTTTCCAAAAGGGGCAACTCCAATGGAATACAATATGGCAACGGGACTCGAAGCGCTTTTCGGCTGGCTCCATCTCTGCGGTAAAAGTGACCGCATAAACGAACTTTTCGCCCTTATCAAGAATAAATAAGCATAGAAAAAGGATTGCAGTTTATTTACTGCAATCCTTTTTTGTTTAATTATAAATTAAATTGTGGTTTACTATTTCGGTGGCTCTTTGTCGAATGTTATTCATCCGACCAACCCACTCCAACTGATTATCTGCTTTGAGTTGTTCGGTTATGCCTTCGGCGGTTTTGTATTTTGAGATAAGTGTATCAAACATTTCTTCTGCTTGTCTATTAACATCAGCAAGATAGCGATTGAGTTCACAACCGATAACCAATGAAGTGTAGAAGCCTTTACGATGGTGTTTGATATACTCTAAACGTCTTTGACCCCAAATGCCGATTTCAGCTTGTTCTTCTTCGGGGAGTTTAAGGCAAGGAATGTAATAATCGCCTTGAAGCTCATATCACAAACCATTGTTTTCATCATAGATATACTTTTCCATAATCATACCTCCTTCAACAAATCCTGAAAAGGAGCGTTTTCGTTCACAAAAGTATCATAGGTGAATTTAGCACCAAGCCTAAACCCCATTATAAAGCTGTCGAGGTTCGATTCGCCATTAACCACGCTCCAAGCGTTACAAAACTCAAGAAAATTCTTTTTGCTTTCTCCGGATAAGTTTTCGGTTAGAAAGTCCTCGTTGAGCATTAAAACTCCCATTTGTTTTTGAACGGTTTTATTTTCTTTTGTGCTACGTGTCTGCGGATCTAAATTACCATAATAAAATTCTTCAATAAAGTTTTTCATTTTCGTAATCCTCCGTTATGAATTGAATTATCCTTACAATTCAATCATTCTGGCTGACTACAAAAGCCAAAGGGAGACAACTTCCTTACGGAGTGTCTCCCTTCGGCCAATACTTTTTTTATATCAAAATATAATTATTTATAAAGGGGATACTTTGCACAAATTTCAGCAACGCTCTGCTTGATGTAGTCCTGCTTGTTATCAAAGTCAAAGATGGCCAAAGCAATAAGCTCGCCAATCTTTGTGAAATCGTCAATGTCGAGGCCTCTTGAAGTAGCAGCAGGAGTACCTACGCGGATACCACTTGTGATGAAGGGGCTTTCGGGGTCGTTGGGGATAGCATTTTTGTTTGTTGTGATGTTCACAGCATCCAGACGGTGTTCGAGCTCCTTACCTGAAACGCCTGTACCACGAAGGTCGAGGAGAATGAGGTGATTGTCTGTACCGCCCGAAACGATGTTGATGTTATGCGCCTTTAACGAAGCGGCAAGTGCATGCGAGTTGTCGATAATGCGCTTCTGATAATCCTTGAATTCATCGGTGAGTGCCTCGCCAAACGAAACTGCCTTTGCAGCGATAACGTGCATCAAAGGACCGCCCTGCATTCCCGGGAAAATGGCCTTGTCGATTGCCTTTGCGTATTTTTCTTTGCAGAGAATCATACCGCCACGGGGACCGCGAAGTGTCTTATGTGTAGTGGTGGTAACAACGTCGGCATACTGAACGGGATTGATGTGGAGACCTGCGGCAACCAGACCTGCGATGTGAGCCATATCAACCATCATGATTGCGCCAACCTCGTCACAGATGTCACGAATGATGTCAAAGCGGATTTCACGCGGATACGCAGAAGCCCCCGAAACGATGAGCCTCGGCTTGCATTCAACAGCAATTCTTCTCATTTCGTCGTAATCAATATATCCTTCGTCATTAACGCCGTAGGGAACAAAGTTATAGTTCTTACCCGATGCGTTAACGGGTGAACCGTGTGTCAAATGTCCGCCGTGAGCGAGATTCATACCCATAACGGTATCGCCATTTTCAACGAGTGCAAAGTAAACTGCGAGGTTTGCCTGAGCGCCCGAGTGCGGCTGAACGTTAGCGTGTTCTGCACCAAAGAGCTTTTTAGCTCTGTCGCGAGCAATATCCTCAACAATGTCAACGCACTGGCAACCGCCGTAGTAACGCTTTGAGGGGTATCCTTCTGCATATTTGTTAGTCAGAACTGAGCCCATAGCAGCCATAACAGCGGGGGAAACAAAGTTTTCCGATGCGATAAGCTCGATGTTTGCCTGCTGACGTTTGAGTTCGAGTCCCATTGCGTCAGCCACTTCATTGTCATAGTTTTTGACAAAGCTGATTGTGTCCAAGTAATCCTGATACATTTTTCTTTCTCCCTTTATTTCAAATTATTTAAAAACTCTTTTATTGCCGCTTCATTTCTCGCGTCGGGTGTACCATTTGCTTTATAAAGCGACCAATTTTCGATGCTTTCGGCCGATTCGCCGGGAGCCAAGTCATAAATCTGGCTTAAGCTTTCAAGCTCGAGAATATTTTTGTCGGTGTAAGTTTCAAAGTTTACGTTGTTGTCGGGATAGGTAACGCCGTCCTTGTAATCGAATCGGCAAACAAAAACGTCGTTGCCGAGAATATAAGCGGCAAATCCGTTTTGATTATCCGTTCCGAGCTTAAAGGGACCATTTGCGTTTTTATTCTGACGGACTGTAATGTATTCGTGACCGAAATAGAATCGGTCATCGGTTACGTTTGAATAGGGCCAAAGTGATATGATTCTGTTGGCCAAAAGACCGGTATCGTGTGTATTCTGCGGTATAATTTCCATACCACCGCTGTTAAGCACCGAAATACCCCAGAGAGAGCATTGACGGTTGACGTTGTTTGTATTTTTAACCCTGTGAATGACCTTCATATCGGGAGTGGTATCGGCCATCTGAACCTCGATTTGAAGCTGAACCTTGTTTCCAATCTGCTCATTCGGGGTAAAAATAGCACCGTTATCGGTGATTTCGTATTTTACCTCGTCGTTGTCGGGGTAATATGTTTCGGGCGAACTTTCTGGTGTGAGCCAGAGTCGATGACCGCCATAGATATACCATGTGGCCGATTCGTAATAATATTCATCATATTTTTCGCCG
>JAFOCB010000064.1 GCA_017381515.1 Clostridia bacterium
AGTCCCATCATCTCAACGTGAGCAGGAACTGAAGAAGAACCTGCAAACTGAGCGTCAGAGTGCATGCGGCCCATTGTATCGGTCATACCGTAGGAAGAGGGGCCAGCTGCCATGTTGTCGGGATGGAGGGTACGTCCTGTACCGCCGCCCGAAGCAACAGAGAAGTATTTAACGCCGTTTTCGTTGCACCATTTCTTATATGTGCCCGCAACAGGGTGCTGGAAACGGGTCGGGTTGGTTGAGTTACCGGTGATAGAAACGCCAACGTTTTCAAGCTGCATGATAGCAACGCCTTCCGGAACGTTGTCAGCACCGTAGCATCTAACGTTTGCGCGAGGACCGTTTGAGTAAGCGGTCTCGCCTACAACCTTAACTGTTTCGGTGTAGGGATCAAACTCGGTCTTTACGTATGTAAAGCCGTTGATTCTCGAAATGATGAAAGCAGCATCCTTGCCAAGTCCGTTGAGGATAACCTGGAGCGGCTTTGTTCTAACCTTGTTAGCGTTGAGCGCAATCTTGATAGCGCCTTCTGCAGCAGCGAATGACTCGTGACCTGCGAGGAAGCAGAAGCAAGAAGTTTCGTCGCTGAGGAGCATTGCGCCGAGATTACCGTGGCCGAGACCAACCTTTCTGTTTTCGGCAACAGAGCCAGGGATACAGAATGCCTGGAGACCGATACCGATAGCAGCAGCGGCGTCAGATGCCTTTGTGCAGCCCTTCTTGATAGCGATAGCAGCACCTACTGTGTAAGCCCACTTAGCGTTTTCGAAGCAAATTGGCTGTGTTTCCTGAACGATGGTATAGGGGTCGATACCCTTCTCGTCACAGATTGCCTTACATTCATCGATTGATGAAATGCCATATTCTTTAAGTACGTCGAGGATTTTGGCCTCGCGTCTTTCGTAACCTTCAAATTGTGCCATTTCGTAATACCTCCCTTATTATTCTTTACGAGGGTCAATGTACTTAACAGCGTCAGCAAAACGTCCGTATGTACCCTTTGACTGTTCGTAAGCGTCGTTCGGTTCGATGCCCTTCTTGATGAGGTCGGTCATCTTGCCGAGGGAAACAAATTCGTAGCCGATAACCTGGTTGTCAGCGTCGAGAGCCATACGTGTGCAGTAGCCCTCGGTCATTTCGAGGTAACGAACACCCTTTGCCTTTGTTCCGTACATGGTGCCAACCATTGAGCGGAAACCTTTACCGAGGTCTTCCATACCAGCGCCGATTACCAAGCCGTCCTCAGAGAAAGCGGACTGTGAACGTCCGTAAACGATCTGGAGGAAAAGCTCTCTCATAGCGGTATTGATAGCATCACAAACGAGGTCGGTGTTGAGCGCTTCGAGGACGGTCTTTCCGGGGAGGATTTCGGCAGCCATAGCAGCCGAGTGGGTCATACCCGAACAACCAACGGTCTCGACGAGTGCCTCTTCGATAATGCCGTTTTTAACGTTGAGCGAAAGCTTGCAGGCGCCCTGCTGGGGAGCGCACCAACCTACACCGTGAGTATAGGCGGAAATGTCCTTAATTTCCTTTGCTTGAACCCATCTGCCTTCTTCGGGGATGGGAGCAGGACCATGGTCCGGACCTTTTGCAACAGGACACATGTGTTGAACTTCGAGTGAATAATTCATCTTGTTACTCCTTTCAGTAATAACCGAAACTTATATTAAAGTCTCGACAAAATTTGCTAAATAACATTATACCTTTTCTGCTATCTTAATTCAAGCAATTTTCGTAAATTTATGAGGAATAATGAACTTGCGACTTTTAGCCCCGTAACTTTTAAGCATTATGCCGTAAAATATTCAAAAAATGCCCTTGAAATTATATTTTAATCGAAAAAATTATATAATAAATAATAAATCTATTTGCAAAATTGAAAATATGTAATATAATCTTTATAGACATAAATGCAAGTATGAAAAAGGGGATAGAAATATGTCAATTTTAGTAACAGGCGGTGCCGGTTATATCGGAAGCCACGCCTGCGTTGAGCTTCTCAATGCGGGATACGAGGTTGTCGTGGTTGACAATCTTTATAATTCAAAGGAGGAGTCGCTTAACCGCGTGCAAAAAATCACGGGAAAGACTCTCAAATTCTATGAATGTGACATTCGCGATGCCGAAGGACTCGAAAAGGTGTTTACGGAAAATAAAATTGAATGTGTAATTCATTTCGCGGGATTAAAGGCGGTTGGCGAATCGTGCAAAATTCCGCTTGAATACTACGATAACAATATCGGCGGTACGGTAATTCTCTGTCAGGTAATGGCTAAAATGGGGGTTAAAAAGCTTGTTTTCTCCTCATCTGCCACAGTTTACGGCGATTCGCCCATCCCTTATCGCGAGGATATGCACGTTGGTCATTGTACCAACCCGTACGGCAGAACAAAGTACATGATTGAAGAAATTTTGCGTGACCTTTACGCATCTGATAACGAGTGGAGCATCGCTCTGCTTCGCTATTTCAATCCTATCGGAGCTCACGAATCGGGACTCATTGGCGAGGACCCCAACGGGATTCCGAATAACCTCTTGCCCTACATATCCCAGGTTGCAATCGGTAAGCTTGCCTGCCTGTCGGTTTTCGGCGACGATTACAATACCCCTGACGGAACGGGTGTCCGCGACTATATCCACGTAACCGACCTCGCAATCGGTCACGTAAAAGCGGTCAAATACCTCGAATCCAGAACGGGTATCGACGCAATCAATCTCGGCGCAGGACGCGGTTATAGCGTTCTCGAATTGGTAAAAGCGTTTGAAAAGGCATGCGGTCACGAAATCGCATATAAGATTGCACCTCGTCGTCCCGGTGACCTCGACGTTTCTTACGCCGACCCGCAAAAAGCGAAGGATTTACTCGGTTTCGAAACACAGCTTGACGTTGACAAAATGTGCGAGGATACTTGGCGTTGGCAGTCGAATAACCCCAACGGTTACGACAATTAAATTAAAAAAAATAAAAAATGCTTTCCTCAAAAAAAGGAAGGCATTTTTTTATACTTTTTAGCCATAATAAATATCGGTGATAGAATGAATAGGGAAGAGAAACGCGGTAAAGAAGCAGAAACCGAAATGTCGGTAACAGCCATTTTAGGTCAGCCCGAAACGCCTTTTGATTTAGTCAATAAATATGGCACCTACGAAATTCAGCCGACCAATGATTCGGGCAACGAATTTCCCACTATTTCGCAAGGGTTGTCCAAACGTAAGAAGTAGACCGCAATCGGCGGAATGGGCCGCCGATACATATAAAAAAGCGTAAAACTCTAAAACAGAGTTTTACGCTTAAATTTATTTTTGAAGCAGGTAATCGGCATTCATTTTTGCGCTAAGCATTTCGTCGTCTGAATTGTCCTGCTCAACTATAAAATGGTCGATACCAACCTTTTTGCATACCGAAACAATCTGGCTTACGTCGATAACCTTTCCGTTTTCGAATTCGGTGGTAATTCGTTCGTTTTGCGACTTGATTTGTTTCAGATGAATTAGCTTTATTCGGTCGGCATATCTGCTGATAATGTCGCAACTGTCCCCGCCGCCAAAGTTACACCAGCCCGTGTCGAGCTCGAAATAAACCTTTTCCGACGTGCCTTCAATCAGCTGCTCTAATATGCTTTTTTCGCCGTCAAGCGTTTTCATTTCGCCGTCGTGATTGTGAAAGTGAAATTCGATACCTTCACTGCAAAGCATCTCGGCATATTTATTCAGCCGATTACACGCATCTGTCACACCGACCAAACTGTCGGGCGTCTTTATCCAGGCAAGTACCGCCCGTTTGCAACCGAGCACACTCAGCATATCCACAGTTTCACCGAATTTCTCGTCGGTCAAATCATTTTCGCCCAAATGAGCCGAATAAATTTCAAGCCCTAACTCGTCACAAATTGCCTTGTATTCGCTGGGGGATAAACAACCGAGTCCAGCTGCTTCAACGCCCTTGTAGCCCATTTTAGCCACGCTTTCGAGCGTTTTTTGAGCGTTTGCATCAAAACTTCTTCTCAGCGAAAACATTTGAATACCGAATTTATCCGTAATCATGCCTTAACCCTTGTATTTAATGATTTTAGCGCTCTTGATTACAACGTCGTTTACCGGCTTTGACGACTGAGCGTCAACCTCAACTGCGGCAATTTTATCAACGACGTCCATGCCTTTATACACCTGACCAAAAACGGTGTGACCGCCGGTTGCTCTCCAAGCGCCGTCAAGGTGAATGTTGCCGCCCAAACCTTCATATACGTCCCAAACTGCATCGGGAACAAATTTTGAGTTGGGGGCGAGATTAGCGTCGATAAATTCCTTCACGTTAGGATACTGCGCGGTAAATTGCTCGCCGTAATACTGAACGTACTGGTCATAGTAGCTTTCGAGATTTTTCTTTGTCAGTTCGTAGTCATAGTCCTCGCGTTTGATATTTCCCGACGCCTGATTGATAAAGAATTGGCTGCCGTTAGTATCAACGCCCGAGTTAGCCATAGCGAGTGAACCGCGAATATTGATAAGCTTATCGCAGAATTCGTCCTCAAAAGGTTCACCCCAAATGGATTCGCCGCCTGTACCGTTACCCTTCGGGTCACCGCCCTGAATCATAAAATCCTTTATAACGCGGTGGAAAATGAGTCCGTCGTAGTATCCGTTTTTGATGTGAGTTTTAAAGTTTTCTACCGTTTTCGGAGCGCCTTCGGGGAAAAGGCGAATATAAATATCACCCATATTGGTATGAAAAACGGCAACCTCTTCGCCATCTTCGGGCATTTCGGTCTGGAATCCGTATTCCTTGTCGGCATAAGCGTTATTGAGCTCGTTTTGACCCATTATCGAGTCGCTTGTACCTGCTGTGCTTGAATTATCTGTGGTGGTAGTGAATGTGGAATTTTTCTTTCCGCAGGAAATCAGCGAAAGCATCATAACTACCGCCATGATGAGAGCAGCTATTCTAATCTTTTTCATTTAAAAATCTCCTCCATTAAAGGATTGTTTTATAAAACCGAAACCTCGATTTCGATGATTTTAACCTCGTCAAGCGGCTTATCTCTGCCGTCAACGGGAACCGAAGCGATGTTATTTACAATATCCATGCCTTCATAAACCTGGCCAAAAACTGTATGATGATAGTCGAGCCACGGAGTGCCGCCAACCTGCTTGTAAGCGGCAACGCAGTCAGCAGGATAACTTTCGCTAAGTTCAGCCATCTGCTCAATCATGCTTTCGGGTGCGGTTGACGCATGAACGATAAAGAACTGGCTTCCGTTGGTGCAGGGACCTGCGTTAGCCATCGAAAGAGCGCCGCAAAGATTGTGCAGCTCGGGGGTAAATTCGTCCTCGAAGCTCCTGCCCCAAATGGACTGACCACCCATACCTGTACCTGTCGGGTCGCCGCCCTGAATCATAAAGTCCTTTATAACGCGGTGAAAGATAATTCCGTTATAATATCCGTTTTTAGCGTGGGTTATAAAGTTTTCTACCGCCTTTGGAGCGTGTTCGGGAAAAAATTTCACCTTAACATCGCCGAGGTTTGTCTTAATAACGGCGACTGTATCGTTTTTTACGGGTGCTGCAAGTTGATTCATTTTAATTACTCCTTTATTTCTTTTTAAATAAGCTTGTGATGAGCTTTACCGCCTCGCAAATAAAGAGGGGAGCTATTGAAAGCAGTGTCACAATGGCGATTTGAGAGCCGCCAAGTGTAGAAAGTCCGAAAATTGCGCTTATCGGTGTCAGTACAACGACAAGCATCAGTATTGCCGAAACGGCAACTGCGCCAAACAACCATTTGTTCGAGAATAAACCTATTTTAAACAGCGAGTTGTTTGAACGTGCATTGAATGACTGAACGAGCTGAGAGAAAGCAAGCGTGAGGAATGCCATTGTTTTGGCGGTTTCGACGTCAACGCTTTTTCCGAGGGCGAATGCGAGAAGGGTAAGCCCACCAATCATAATACCCTGATAAACTGCGCCAAATCCGAGTCCGTGAGCAAACAAGCTTTCGTCCTTTTTACGAGGACTACGCTGCATAATATCCTTTTCAATCGGCTCAACACCAAGTGCCAGAGCGGGGAGTCCGTCGGTGACAAGATTTACCCACAGAATCTGAATTGCGCTCAGCGGAGAAATATGCCAAACCATCATGCTTGTAAATACCGCAATAATCTCGCCCAGGTTGCAGGAAAGAAGGAACTGTACCGCCTTTTTAATGTTTGCATAAATTCCGCGACCTTCCTCAACTGCGGCAACGATGGTAGCAAAGTTGTCGTCGGTGAGTGTCATATCTGCCGCGCCTTTTGCAACGTCGGTTCCCGTAATTCCCATAGCACAGCCAATGTCAGCGGCTTTCAGCGCCGGAGCGTCGTTTACGCCGTCACCCGTCATGGCTACGATGTGACCTCTCTTTTGCCAAGCGGTGACAATTCGAATCTTATCCTCGGGCGAAACTCGACCGTAAACCGAGTATTCTTCAACGCGTTCGAATAATTCGTCGTCGGTCATTTGAGCCAGCTTGTCGCCGGTGATAATGCCGGTTTCTTTGTCGCTGATGAGTCCGATTTGCTCACCGATAGCGGCGGCAGTAGCGGCATTGTCGCCCGTAATCATTACGGTACGGATACCTGCCGATTTACATTTTTCAATAGCGGCGATTGCCTCGGGTCTCGGCGGGTCAATCATACCAAGCAGTCCGATAAGGGTAAGCTCGTTTTCGAGAGCTTCACTTGTCGGGTTGGTGGTCAGAGCTACGTCATCAATCTTTTTAATCGCAACGGCGAGCACGCGTAATGCCTGTGCGCTCATCGCAATATTTGCCTTTGTCGCATTTTCGACCCCTTCACCTACGCAACGGGGAAGGAGAATATCGGGAGCGCCTTTTACAATCGCAAAGGTTTCGCCGTCGATAATGTTAACCGTTGTCATCAGTTTTCTGTCGCTGTCAAAGGGGATTGAATTGAGTCGAGGATAGAAGTTTGTAATATCGCTACCTGTTTGACCAATGTATTTTTCACACGCGTCGATAATAGCAATTTCGGTCGGGTCACCGATGCTTACTCTTTCACCGTTTTCCTCATGGACGTCGGCATCGCAGCAAATGGCACCTATACGGAGCAATTCAGCCGATGCCTCGTCGATTTCGACATTTTCTTTTGCGAGATTTATAAATCCGCTTTTGCCAAAAAGGGCGACCATGGTCATTTTATTTTGGGTGAGAGTGCCTGTTTTATCCGAACAAATTACCGATGCACTGCCGAGCGTTTCTACTGCGGGCAGATTGCGGATGATTGCGTTGCGCTTTATCATTCGCTGAACACCGAGCGCGAGAACGATGGTAACAATAGCGGGCAATCCTTCGGGAATGGCAGCAACGGCAAGCGAAACCGCCGTCATAAATACACCTACAAAGCTATCGAGGAGCGACAGCTTGGGATCTCTGTAAATCATGCCGATTACAAAAATAATAGCGCAAATTACGAGTGCAACTGTGCCAAGTGTTTTTCCAAGCTCGGCCATTTTCTTTTGAAGCGGGGTAATGGTGTTTTCACCTTCAAGCATGTCGGCGATTTTACCAACCTCGGTGAACATACCGGTACCTGTTACGATGGCAACGCCGTTTCCGTAGGCAACCGAGCAGCCCGAAAATACCATATTTGCGCGGTCACCGATTGTCGTAATGTCGGTCAAAACGGCGTCGGCATATTTTTCACTGCTGACACTTTCACCTGTAAGAGCCGATTCTTCGCATCTGAGCATCGTTGAGGATATCAGTCGAGCGTCGGCGGGGATAAAGTCACCTGCTTCGAGGCAGATTACGTCACCCGGTACGATTTCGTCAGCTCGGATAATCGATTGAACGCCGTTTCTGATAACCTTTGCCGACGGGGCAGCCATATTTTTCAGCGCTTCGAGGGCATTTTCTGCTTTGTTCTCCTGAATAACGCCGAGAAGCGCGTTAAACACAACTATTGCAACAATAATAATTGGTTCAATCCAGTTATTTTCATGGGACAAAAGGGTGGTTAAAAGCGAAATTGCTGCCGCAATTAAAAGAATGATTATCATATAATCTTTGAACTGGTCAACAAACCGTTCAAAAATAGTCCTTTTCTTTTTTTGATTAAGCTGGTTTTTGCCATATTTTGCGAGTCGTCTTTGAGCTTCGTCGGATGAAAGACCGAGCTTTTCGTCCGTGCCGAGTTCATTGATTAGTTCGCCAAGTTCTGCGCTATGCCAAATCATTGAATATTCCTCCCGAAATATAATCAAAAATTAACTCATTATAATTTTACACCATCTTGGCAAAAATATCAAATAAAATATGCAAAATAATCCATACTAAAAATAAAAAAATCCACCACATTTTTTCGATTGTAAAATGTGGTGGATTTTATCATCGTTTTATGTCGGAAAAAGCATCGTGCAACGTCATCTTAGTTGGATTAATTAGCGTATTTGTTGCCGATTATTTCTCCGTTTTTGAGAGGAGTCAGACAGTCGATGAGGTCTTTTACGAGCGTACTGCTGACCAGCGCCGTACCCTTTCCGTTGAGGCGGAAAATATAACGACGAACATTCTTTTCATACGGATAGATTGAAATTTCGTCGGCTTCTTTTCCTTCGGTGGTGTAGGTGAGCTTAAAGCTGATTACGCTGTCACCGCTCGGTGTATAAGTTTCGTCCGCGTTTTCGAGCGCCGACAAATAGAGCAGTCTCGCGTAATAGTAGCAGAATTCATCATCGTCAATTTCTTTGCCCTCGTTGGTGGTTACGGTAAAGACGGCGGCATTCTTTTCATCGTGATTGAGGGTAAATTTTGTTTCCTCACCGCCGACAGTAACCGTCAAGCTGTCAACGTACTTAATGTATTCGATAAACAGCTTTTCAAAGTAAATGTCACTTGCCTTATATTCGATGAATTCGTGACTGTACGAGTCGAGCTTGTAGATAATGTTCTTGCTGTGCATGGTCTTTCCGCCGTCGACCGAGTACGAAATTATATAGGCGTAGTAGCCATCCTCATCCTTTTCACCAATCTTGAGATTAAGCAGATTTTTACCCGCTTTAATGTTATAGGTGACGTACGGATTATCGAGTCCGTATTCCTTGAGGTCGCTGCTTTTATAATTAAGGACGTAAGCGCCGCTATTATAAACCCCGCTTGTAAGGGCCAAAATAGCGTTTACGTTTTCGTCATTTGCCGCCTGGTCGTCCGGCTCCTCAATCATATAGCTGAGCAGCGAAAGGTCATCCGACGGGCAAATGATTTTGATGCGCTTTTTGTGCAGTCTGCCATCAATGTAAATGTGGTCGAAGGAGGAGAGACTACCTTCCTCAAAGTAGGGGTCGTCCTCACTTTCAGCAACAAATGAAGGAGAACTTGCCATATTTACGCAGCTTTCCAAGCTGTTTCCGACGCAGCTGATAACCGACGTGTTAATGAGATAGGCGTATCCTTCAAGCTGGTCGATGTCACCTTCGCCGTCGAGCATAATGTATCTGCCTGATTTATCAGGAGAAACACCGCCGACAGTAACCAGATATTCGGTATTATCGGTGAGCGAAACGGTCAGCTTGGCATACGGGGATAAAAATCCGTATTCATCATTTTCTTCTTCGCCTTTCGAGCTGCTATTGCTCGATTCGGTTTGGGCTTCTGCGTCGATTTTAAACTTTTTGAGTGCGGTGATTTCGGTTACGGCGCTAACCATATATTCGGGGGTGGTAAAGTCGATGTCCTCGTATCCCTTTACCAGCCATTTATAAGCATCGCTTCCGTCCTCTGCCTTAATTTTTTCGGGCAAAACGGTAAATGTCGAGTTTTCATTCTCGATGGTGACTTGACTAATCTTGTCCTTTTCGATGGTCATTACCGAGAATGAGGTTGCCTTCGACTCGGTCGATGAGGTGTCGGTCGTCACGTCCTCACCTTTGGGCAAAACGAACATCACGACTACAAGTACAATCGCAGTCAGAATGGCAAGCGAGCCGACCGAAATGAGTCCCTTTTTGATGGGGGAAAGACGGCTCTTTTTCTTCTTTTCCTCCGACGCGCAGAAAACTGTCGAGTTTTCAAAAAGTGTTTCATCAACATCGATTTTATCGCGTTTGAAGCCACGTTCTTCGCTCGTTTCGTTTTCTGCGTCGGGCAATTTTTTGTTTTCGTTATCCATTACAGGTGTCTCCTTCTGACACAGATAAAGATGCAGGCGAGGAGAACAGTAAGCGGAATAATACCTACGAATATGATATACATAAAGGTTGCTGTGTTTCCATTTACCTCAAATGTGTCATAGTCCAGCGTTCTCGGGTCGAACGAAATGGTTTCGCCCTTTATATCGTACATGTGGTTAACTGCCGAAAGGATTGATTTAAGGTTTCCAACCGATGCTTCGTTGTTGAAGGCGGAGCTGATATAATCCATACCGCCAATAACCATTACGCGCGAATAGCTGGGGTTATATTCCTCGTCGTAGCTGACGTCGGTTGCAACACCCACAGCGGTAAAGGGACCCTTCTCTTCTGCAACCTCGGGTGTCCAGAGCTTGTCTGCATCGACCGGCCAAACAACCGCTGATTCGGGTAACGAAATGATGTTTTCGGTTGTTCTCTTTTCACTTTCGTTAAAGCCGATGCTGATAGCGGTGTAGGCATTGGCGATGTATAAATATTCTGTGTCACCGAGACCGCCCAAGTATTCGGAATCCTCCGCAGTACCCATGAGGATTGTCGGCGAGTAATAGTAGGTGCTGTCATCGGTAGCAAAGGCAAAGCCATTGTGTACCTTGAATCCCCATTCACCCACAAAAGCGGTCAGGTTGGGCAGATTTTCGCCCTGGGTTGTTGCATCGGGGATATAAATAATATTTTTACCTCTTTCGCCCTCTAAATCAAGGAATTCGTCAAGCTTTTTCAACTCGTTTTCGGAATAGTCCATTGTCGGAGCCGCGATTATAATGAGGTCGGTTTTTTCAGGAATATTCTTTGTAACCAAGCTGTCGATTTCGGTAAAGGAGTAGTTGTTTGCCTCCATAATGGTTTGAAGCGCATCTACCTTTTGACCGCCGTTGGCTGTGATAAGCGCAACTTGGAAGGTTTTATCCGCGGTAACCGAGTAAATTGATGAGGTTACAGCTGTTTCAACCTTTGACTCGTGCAGAATATACGAGTAGCCGTAGTAGTAATACTGATAGAATTCCTGGCTCTCTTGAGTGCTTTCGATTGTGTAAAGGTCGAATGCGTCGAGATGGCGGTAGTGCTTAACCTTCTTTCCGTCAAGCTCAAATTCGCACTCGATGAGAATGTCACCCGTCGAGAAGGTTTCGGAGGGGTACTTTGACGAATAGTTCGAAAATTCTGTGCTTTGCGGGTCAATGTACTGAACCTTAACCTTGTCGCTTCTTGTTTCGTATTCTTTCAGCAACAGTTCGGTCTGTTGAAAGAATACGCCGTTAGAGGTGTCATATATTCCGTTTGAGGAAATGAGACTGGCATAAGTGCCGTCACCGTATTCCTTCTTATCAGCGCAAACGGTAATGGTAACGTCGCGCGAAATCTTTTCAATATAGGCGAGATTTTCCTCGCTAATCGAATAATCCTTATCTTTGGTAAGGTCGAGTGTGAGGGGATATGCTTCGGAAAGGGCGGATGCCGCTACGTTGAGTCCGATAACGATTGCGACGAATACTGCTGAAATAACCAGCGCATAAGCTCCGTGTTTTACCGACTTTTTCTTACTCGGTTTAACGTAAGCGGCGGCCTGTGCCTGATTTGAAACTCGCTGAATGTCACATTTTACACAGAAGTTGTTGAGGTCGGTGTTTCGTGTGTTACAGAGGGGACATTTCCATTCGCCCTTATGGTCGAGCGAAACTACAACGGTACCCTTTTTACGTGAAGCGTGAATTATAACAAATTTAAGTGCGCTGAACACCGAACCCGCCGCAGAAACGAGAGTAATGAGTGTGAAAACAAAGGCAAAAACGAGTGTAGAGGTGTTCGGGTTGTTACTGTTTGTGATAAACTGGCTTACCGCCTGCCAACCAAAAATGATGGTCGAAGTAAAGGTGAGCAGAGTAACGAGAGCATAGCTTTGTTCCTTTGAGCCGCCTGCCCATCTGCGCTTTTCGATAATTCTGATGGTGAGGAAAAGGAATATAGCCGTAAAGCTGATGAAAAATGCAACGTCGGAATAGCTGAAAAGTCCGCTGATAAACGAATTATATCGTGTGTTAAAGGCAATAAAGTTAAATACTTTATACAGCAGGTCGATGCTTTGAACCAGCGAAGCGATGGTTTCCATCATCATAATAACGAGGGTAGCGGCCAAGCTTCCCATAGCGGCAACCATCTGATTTTCGGTCAGGGCTGAAATGAACAAACCGAGCGAAATAAGTGCCGCGGAGAAAAGCATTGTACCTAGCAAGCAGCTTAAATAGCTCACCCAGTTTATGCTTACCATAACCGAGAAAATAAACTGATAAATGAATGTAATAATGTTAACCAGTCCGATTACAGCCAGCGCGGCAAAGAATTTGCCCAGAACGATATGGGTGATTTTAATCGGTGCGGTGAAAAGCGCCTGGTCAGTTTTTGCGCGTTTTTCCTCGCTGAAAAGTCGCATTGTAAGTACGGGAATGAGGAAAAAACTGAAATTGGACATATATGAGAAAATGCTCTCAATCTGAGCGTATCCCGAGCGGAACATATAGCCGAAAAGTGCGCCTCCAAGCAGTAAATAGAGGAGAACGACAATGTAGCCGAGAGGGGAGGTGAAATATGATTTTAATTCGCGTTTAAATATTGCTGACATAATTATTTATCCTCCTTTTCGGTCTTTTTTGCATCGGGATGGTCATATTGCTCGATGGCCTTTCCCATAATTTCTTCTACTGCGTTCAAAGCCACTGTGCTGTCGGCTTTTTTATCTTCAACGGCAGTTGACGGCTGAGTAATATTTTCGATTTGTGCCATATCGGCTGTGCCGTCAACCAGCTTCATAAATACTTCTTCGAGTGTAAGCTCGTTCGGTCTTAACATAAGCAGTGTCCAGTTGCGGTCGGCGAGTCGTGAAAAAAGTTCGCCGCGAATATCTATGTTGGTTGCAACGTCGATTTTGTACTCGAATGAGCCGAGTTCACTCTTTCCGAGGAGCATAACGTCGGTTACACCCGGAATGGATTTGATGAGCTGCAATACGTTCTTGTCAGGGCCCTTTACTCGTGCGATGAGTGAATTGTCCTCGCACAATACCTTCGAAAGGTTGTCCATTTTATCATCGGCAACGATTCTACCCTTGTTAATGATAATAACCCTTTCGCAAACTGCCTGAATTTCGGACAGAATGTGCGACGAAAGGATAACCGTATGATTCTTTCCGAGATATGTAATGAGCTTACGTATTTCGATAATCTGCTTGGGGTCGAGACCAACCGTCGGCTCGTCGAGAATGAGTACGTCGGGGTTGCCGATGAGCGCCTGGGCGATACCTACACGCTGCTGATAACCCTTTGACAGGTGCTTAATGATTCTGTGACGAACGTCGTGGATTCTAACCAAGCGGCAAATTTCGTCGAGATGCGGTTTTTTCGGTAATTTTGATTTTTTGAGGTCGAACATAAAGCTGAGATATTCGTCAACCGTCATGTCGGGATAGAGGGGCGGATGCTCGGGCAGATAGCCGATGTGACTTTTTGCCTCGTCGGGATTTTCGAGAATATCGTAGCCCGAAATGGATACACTTCCCGTAGTGGCGGAAAGGTAACCCGTGAGGATATTCATGGTTGTCGATTTACCGGCACCGTTAGGACCGAGAAAACCGAGAACCTCTCCATCTTTGATAGTGAAGCTGATGTTATCTACTGCAAGCTGATTGCCGTAGCGCTTCGAGAGATTTTTAATCTCAATCATATTTATACCTCCAATTACGCTTTAAAGCAGAGTATAATCCATAATAAAATATTTATACCTGAATATTAATAAACGGTGGTGATAAAAGTGTTAACTTTTAATGAATTATCCCACCAAATAAGTATTATACAATAGATTTGTAAATAAATAAACAGTTTTTTTATTTATTTGTTGACTAAAAAGTGGATTTGTTATAAAATTATTTTAATATTTTTTTGGAGTTGATATAAAATGGCAGAAATTAAAGCATTTAAGGCACTCCGCTTTACCGAAAAGGCAGGAGAAATCGCCGAGCTTTGCTGTCCTCCTTA